>JAGWZX010000107.1 GCA_018968805.1 Patescibacteria group bacterium
TGCTACCCTGCGTATCGACCACTTTTCACACTTCACCAGATGCACCGCTTCTCTTCTGACCTTTGGAAGATTAGGGTTTGTTGAATATGCCATATTGTTTGCAATTATACCCAAGGGTGTTGCAAAGGTCATGATACATTACGTAAAGTTGACAAAAATTTTACAAATGGCAAAACCTGTGACATCATCGTGATTCGGTCACAGCTTTTTGCTCGGCCGCGGCAACAAAAATATACCCGCCCAATACTACGTATTGTATTGTTCTTATTATTTTGTGACCTCATCGGGATTCGAACCCGAGTTCCAGCGTTGAGAACGCCGTGTCCTAGACCAGGCTAGACGATGAGGCCGGTTGGAAAAATATAACATTCTCTGTCGGATTTGCCAAAATAATCACCTGACTTCAGCGCTTGCGCCATTCGATATCCTGCCTTGCCAAAAGTTTTTCCTTATCCTCGGGATGGGCCATTATTTCCTCCACGACTTTCTCCATGCGCGCGCCTTGAGATCCCTTGACCAAAATAATATCGCCTTCTTTGATTAAATCTTCCACCGGCTTAGCCGCCTCGCGCCAGGTGTCATATTGAAAAATATTATTTTCATCCATACCGTTATCAAGCGCGCCTTCGGCAATGGTACGCGCCCTCACACCGACAGTTACCAGAATGTCCGCCGCCTCTTTCGCCTCTCTGCCTATTTTCTCATGTTCTTTGCCGGAATATTTGCCAAGCTCAAGCATATCGCCCAAAACCGCGATTTTGCGTCCGGAGATTTTTAATTCCTTCAGCGCGGAGAGAGCGGCAGAGACCGCGACCGGTGAAGCGTTGTAGGTGTCGTCAATCACCGTTGAGTGCTTGACGCCATTGATTATTTTCATGCGGCCGGGCGGCGTATCTTGCATCTCAAGACCTTTGGTCATTTCCACCATGTTAAGACCAAATGTCCCCCCGAGTGCCAGCGCCGAGAGCACGGGGTAAACTTGCTGGCGGCCTAAAGTATTGTTGACAATGACAGGCACGGAGTTGCCGTCATAATCGACGCGAAAAGTAATGCCGCGCGGCGCTTTAAAACCGTCAGTGTCGCTATACACGAATTCAAAATGGGCAGCTTGGAAATCCGATTCATGTTTGATGCTCCAGGTTATCACGCGTACGTCGCGACGCATGTCGGCTAATGCCCGCACCCGTTCATCGTCATTGTTCAAAAGCAAAACTCCCCCGCGCTTGATTGAACGAATAAGCGAGCTCTTCTCTTCAAACACCGCCTCAGGCGACGGGAAAAATTCAATATGCACCGGCACCGTGCCGAAATAAGTTACGACAACAGCGTCAGGTTTGAGCCACGCGCCGATTTTGCGGATATCGCCAGGGTGATCGGCCCCCACTTCCAGTACCAAAATAGCCGGGTAGGGTTTTTTGCTTACTACGCGAAATGCGCCAAGTATGACGTTGCGCAACCAGATAAACGGGTTACTCCAACCGCTTGAGAGTCCCAATACGGTAAGAGGAACACCGAATTCGCTGTTAAAACTCTTTTCACTTTTGCGCACGAAAAAATACGGCGCGAGCACCGAGTAAATGGCGTCTTTGGCCGATGTCTTGCCGACACTGCCAATAACCGCCACAATCTTCGGCTTGCGATGTCGCAGAACCAACCTAGCCTCAAAAGTAAGGACTGCGATTATTATTTTTTTAAAGACACGCTTCATCTGATGTGAACTTGC
>JAGWZX010000018.1 GCA_018968805.1 Patescibacteria group bacterium
GGTCGTACTTTCGGTTGAAGCGGTCCAGCCGAAAAAATCGCGGCATCTCGTTTCCAGCTTTGAATTTTTCGGGCGCGTTAAGACGTATGATAAAATCACATTCGCGCGCAGTTTAAGCTCAATGCTTACCGCCGGCTTATCGCTTTCCCGAGCGCTCTCGGTGCTTGAACGGCAAAGCCGCAAGAACGCGCTAAAGAATCTTTTTCGCAGTTTGAATGACAGTATCACAAAAGGCCAAAGTCTTTCCGAAGCGTTGGAGGGTATGCCGGGGGTATTCCCGCCACTCTTTGTTTCCATGGTGCGCGCCGGCGAAGAGAGCGGCAGCCTGTCCGAATCGTTCAAGATGATCAGTGTCCAGATGGACAGCGTGTACACGCTCGGGCGGAAGATTCGCGGGGCGATGATTTATCCTTCAGTCGTGCTTACGGTGATGATCGCTATCGGTATCCTGCTCCTGACCTACGTGGTGCCGACACTTGCCGCGACATTTAAGGAGTTACACAGCGATCTGCCTTTTTCAACCAAGGTCATCATTGCCATTTCGGATTTCGTAAGGAACGACTCTCTGCTCACGATCGCCCTCGTCGCGGCGATCATTGCCGGCGGTTACGCGGTTATGAAAACTAGCCGCGGCAAGCGTGCGCTCGATTTTTTGCTTGTCCGCGTGCCGATTATAGGCAGCTTGGTCAAAGAGACGAATACCGCCCGCACCGCCCGCACCCTCGCGTCACTTCTCTCGGCCGGCGTGCCGATGACGCGCTCCATTGCCATTACGCGCGATGTGATTCAGAACTCTTACTTCAAAGAAGTACTTGTTAAAGCCGAAACCATCGTTGAAAAAGGCTTGCCGCTCTCCAAACTTTTTGCCGAACGGGAAGATTTGTACCCGGCGTTTCTTGCCGAGATGGTGGCGGTCGGCGAGGAGACGGGCAAGCTTTCCGAGATGCTTGCCGAAACGGCTACTTTTTATGAAAACGAGGTTGATCGCGTGACCAAGGACATGTCAACCATAGTGGAGCCGTTTCTGATTGTCTTGATCGGCGCGGCTGTCGGTTTTTTCGCCGTATCAATGATTACGCCGATGTACACGGTGCTCAACAATATATAAGGGAAATGGGATTAATATTAATCTTGACCCCCCTTTTTTCAGGTTTACAAGGTTCGACCTTGTAAAATTTGCAGTGCTTAATAACATATAGTTCTAATTGAACCGATGGAAAAGAAAAACCGCGACACTGATGGCGAATATGGCCGCGATGATCGGAATCCAAATGGCGGAATCGTCATTTTCTGAATTGTTCGGTGTGTCACTCGCGGTCTGTGTGGTTGCGCCCGCGGTTTGAGTTTCGGCAGGCGCGGGGTTTAAATCAGAGTTGATATTGTTGGAAATAGCGGGTTGGACGTTGTTCGGCATGGGTTGCAAGGTGCCTCCTTCGAGCGGCGCGCGGGCAACGGCGTAGATATTTCCAAGAGGCAGGATAATAAGGCACGCCGCCAAGATTGTGTTTTTTACATAACGCATGTCAGTTGCTTTGCCAATTCAATAATTGATAACCGGCCGTTGATATTGGAAAATCTGGCGGCGGATTGTACAACAGATTGCTATCATAAGTGTCTATCGTCGTGGGATAGCCGGAAAGCACGCTGTTGCCGCTGTTGTTCACCCATGTCCATGTCCATTGTCCGAATGTCATGATCGAGCCGAAGACCGTGATGCTGTTTTTTATATTGTTCGGATAGTAGAAAAATTGAGCGCTGCCGTTCTGGGCTACCATAGCGCCGTCAATTTCGAGGTTGTTGGGCGCGTGGTATGTTACCACGATGTCGCTTTGCGATATCAGGCCGAGGACGTCGCTGCCGTTCTTGGCCGCGTATAAGATATTGTTCGGGATGTATATGGTAGGCGCGGTCGATTGGTCGTAGGGCAATTCGGCGGCCGCCACCGTAACCCGTCCGTTTACCGTGCCCTCGACCCAGACGTTGTCCTCGGCATAAATGGTGCCGTTAGCCGGAAGTGTTTGCGTAAATTGCAGGACGCGGCTTTTATAATCCGTGTTGTTGTTGCGGGCTTTGCCGTTTATGTCCCAGCCGCCAGGGTTGCTCTGCAGTTTCGTCACTTTATAAACAGAAACAGTGCCGTCGCTGTTGAATACCAGAGAATATCCCATAGCGTTTGAAGGCGGAAGATACAGCCCGCCGGATTGAGCGAGACTTTTCATGGTGGCGAGATTGGATGTGAGGGCGGAAAAATCTACGGCCGGCACGGGAAATTTCCAGAAACTTTGTGTTGCGGCAGAAGCACTGCCCCAAACGCCGTTTTCAAGCGCCGGACAAGGACTGCCTTGACTGGACGGACAAGTGTAGGTGGTGAGGGCGGACTGAATCGGAGCGTTGCCGGTACCGTCGAAGCGCACCCCGTTATTGCTCATCAGTTGTCCGTTAATGGTTTCGTCCGGGCCGGTCCAGATGACGTCGTTGCTTAAAAAAGAATAGATGGCCAGTGAAGGAACTCCGTATTTGACTGTTACGGTTCTTTGTATTGAAGGGTTGGCGAAGGTTTCGCCGACTGATTGGATTGTAACAATGGTTGAGCCCGTCGGCGGCGGCGTGATTGACAGGCTGAATTGCCCGACCGTCCGGCCGGTGTCGGCGTCGGTGTAAGTATGCACATAAGGCCCGGCTTGGCCGGTCCCATCCTGATAATCGGTGGGGAAATGCGCCAAGTGCCATTGGTAATAATTAACGCCAGCCTCGGCGATTTGCAGGGCTTGTTCGCGAGCGACGCTCGCGGCGAGCACGCGGGTTTCGGCAGTCAGGATATTGATTATGGGAACCATCACCAGAGAGAACAGGAAAATGATCAGGAGGAGATACACCAAGACATAACCATTTTGAGATGAGCGTTTCATGAAAGTTTAATTACCCAAATTTGTTTTGAGGTTGCGGATGGCCGCCCCGCCGGTCATGTAGAATGTTCCCGTGGCGTTGGTAGTGGCGCTTTGAGAAAGCAATTGAAGGTTCATTTGCGCGAAAGTAATCGCAGTGACGGAAACAGGCTGGACAAGCGGCGTGGAGGTGCCGGCAAAAGTTCCGTCGTAATATTGAAAGACGGGTGTGGCGCCATTCACCACGTTGGAGAGGACCGGCCATACCGTTTCGGCCGCGGTGTTGTAGACAGGGGGAGTGCCGGCCGCAACTGTTATGCCCTTATATAAGGTAGTGCTGGAGAGAAAGTAGCGAATGCGTTGGACTGAACCGTCGCCTCCGTAAGGCGAAAAGATAATAAGCTGTGAATTGCCGGCCTGGTTGATGGGGTATGAGCCGTCAGATCCATAGGCGGCCGAGCGCACCTCGTTTGTGAAGTTAAACAGGACCTTGCGCGCCGAATCAATCGTGTAAATTTCGGCGCTTTTATGCTTTGAAGTGTTGAAAACCTGTATGAATAGGAGCGACACACCGCCCATAAGCATGGTGAAGATGAAGATGGTCATAAGCATCTCAATGAGAGTAAATCCCCGCACCGTTCCCCGTTTGGAGTTTATAGTTTTAAATTTCCTCATGCTATTTACGGGCCTAACGAAACCGTCAGGGTATTATAGCCGCTAACGGTAAGGGGAGTTAAGGTCGCGGTTTGATAACCGGACATAGAAACCGACAGGGTGTAATCGTTTCCCCCGGCAAGATTGGGGAACATCGCCTGTCCGGGTGTTTTACAGCCCGATACGTAGTTGGCGGTGACGCTGGTTAAGACGGGAGTCTTAGTCGGGTCAGAAGTCTGCAGATACGCTTTATAGCGGATGTAGCGGTTGTCGCTTTGAGCGGAATTAATCGTGGTGCCCGGTACGGTGAAGTATGAGTTTGGCGTGCCGTCCGGTCCGACGAAATTCCATGTCGCGTCGTCATTGTTGGTGGCGATTTGGAATTCTAGCGTGGCGGCGGGATCTTGCGAGGTGGGTTGCCAGGTAAGGGTGGTATATTGCGTTGATGCCGTGCCGGTGTCGAATGACGACGATGTCAGTGTGCCCGAGGAGGCGAATGTTCCGTTGCCGTAACCGGCCAAGCGCACGCCGGAAGGAGTGCCGCCGGTGGAGATTGTGCCGCTGTCGGCGAGATATTTCGTGGGATCGCTCCAGTCGCTTTGCCCGGATCCGCCCGACCAGTCGGCCTGACTCCACACACTACCGTCGGTTATTTTCACCGTGTCGCTTGCCGGACTGGCTTTTTGCAAATCAACCGCCGCTCCTTCAATGGCGTTGCCGCTTGCCGCGTCTTTTACAATCACCAAGAGAGCGTTGGCGCTTTGCGGTCCAAGTACGAAGGTGAATTGCTGCGCGGTGGCGGGCAACAGATTAACCTCTTGGATTGGCGACGATCCGTAAATCATATATCCGCTTCCGGAGAGAAGGAGCGGAGTGTAAGTGTCCCATTCTACGGGACTTAAGATGATTTGGCCGATATTATTGGAAGTGTAAGTTTGATCGAATTTGAGTACGTCGGGCGTGCCAATAAGTTTCGTTCCCTTGACTTCAACGCCCACGCCAGGAATGCCGCCGCAAGTTTGCGAGAGCGTATTCAAAGTCAAGCTGCTGGTTTTATCAATCGAGAAGCTGACGGCGGTGACTTGTCCGCTGGCAACGGTGGCATCGGGCTTCACGGGGTTGGGGTTTGTCTGGGAAATCGGGTAAGTCTGGTCGCTGGAGTAACCATTTTTAGTCACGACAATATGGTAGCTTTGAGGGCTGGCCGGCAATCCCACCTCAAGCCAGTTGCCGGACGAATCACTGGTCCGCACGACGTTGAGGGCGGGCTGGATCGCCGTGTCGGTGATAGTAATGGTGGCGCCGGGTACCGGTTGTCCTACCGAATCAAAAACTTTTATGGCCAGAGCGCCGCCGCTCGCCATGTCCTCCAGATTTTTTGGCGCGATGGTGGTGTAGAAGTCCTGCGATTGGCCGGTGGCGGTGTTTTTGACGTATAACTTAACCTGTTTATAGTCGTTCGGCGTCGAGTCTGTGCCGGCAGTGATGGTGCCGTCGGCCGGATCATCGACGTATGATACGGCGTAATAAATTTGATATATCTCGCCGGACGGCGTGGTCGTAGAGACGGCGTCCGGCAAATCCGGCAGGACGCCGTAAGGATTGCCGCTTACGGTGCCGACTTGCGAATAGGGCAGGTTGCGCGCGATTTCCAGGTACCGGTCAGCCAGCGCGGCGACAGTTGTGCTTTCGCGGATTGACGCGGTGGCGCGGATGATGGCGGAAGCGGTTGCGGCCACCGTGGCAGTCAATAGTACGAAGACGGCTATTGAGACCAGCGCTTCAATGAGAGTGAACCCCGCAGTACATTGGGGTGTTGCGCGCCGCGCGGCGGAAATCGGTTCCACAACAGTGAGATTTACTGTCGGCGAGATAGACCCGAAGGCATTCAACGCGTGTCTTTTCATGTAATTGTTAAATTTTATCACACTCCGGCCCGCCCGTAGCCAACACAGACGGGTGTATAATATCTTTCATTATGATCAAGAAAAAAATTATTGTGGCAAATTGGAAAATGAATCCCAAGACGCCACGCGAAGCGGCCGCGCTGTGGGACGCGGTCAGGCGAACGGCTAGGAACCTTCCGAGAGTGGATGTGGCGGTATGTCCGCCAGCCGTGTTTTTGGGACTGTTTTCCTCGCCAGGCCGCGGCAACGTATTCATCGGGGCGCAGGATGTTTTTTGGGAACAAGGCGGGGCGTATACGGGTCAAATCGCGGCCGCGCAAATGGCCGCGTGCGGCGCGCGGTTTACGATCGTAGGCCATTCGGAACGCCGCGCCCTTGGCGAAACTGATGAGCAGGTCAGTCTCAAAACACGCGCCGCGCTTAAGGCGGGGCTGACGCCCATTGTTTGCGTCGGTGAAATGACGCGCGACAGCGCCGGCGCTTTTTTCGGTGTTTTAACCGCGCAGCTGCAGGCTTCTTTGGATCTCATACCGCGTACGGCGGCGAGCTCGCTTGTTATCGCTTACGAACCGCTTTGGGCTATCGGAAGAAATTTCCGTGAGGCTATGGATTCGCAGACGATCCACGAAACAATCATTTTTATCAGGAAAGTGTTCGCCGACAAATTCGGGCAAGAAGCGGCCAAGAGAGTGCGGATTATTTACGGCGGCGCGGTAGAGCCGAAAAATATTGCTGCAATCATGTCCGACGGCCGAGCGGACGGAGTGCTGGTAGGCCACAAAAGTCTTGTCGTTTCCGATTTCACGAATATGCTAAAAAGCGCCAATGCGGTTTAGATTTAAGACCATAGACAAATCAGCGCTTGCCAAAAATGCCACGGCGGTAGTGGCTATCGATTTAAACATGCCCGTCGTCAACGGAAGGGTGGCGGACGATTTTCGTCTGAAGCGGTCAATTCCGACGCTCTCGTTGCTTGCCCGAAGCGGAACCCACACCCTGCTTTTGGGTCATCTCGCGCGCGGTGAAGACGATACGATTTCTCTCGCGCCTGTTTGCCGGCACCTCAATAATTTTTTTCCGGCTCGTTTCGCGAAAGACATAGTGGAAGCGCGCAAGGCATTAGCCGAAAGCAAGAACGGAGAATTCGTAATGCTTGAAAACACCCGCCGTTTTACCGGAGAGAAAGAAAATGACGAAAGTTTCGCGCGCGAACTGGCATCGCTCGGCAATATTTACGTCAACGAAGCCTTTTCCGTTTCCCACCGTCCTCACGCCTCCATTGTCGGCGTGCCGAAATTCTTGCCCCATTATGCCGGTTCGCTTTTCAGCGAAGAGGTCGCTCATTTGGCGCGAGCTTTCAATCCGTCCAGACCGTTCCTGTTCATCCTTGCCGGCGCGAAATTTGAGACGAAAATGCCTCTGGTTAAAAAATTTATTGAGCTGGCCGATCTGGTATTCGTGGGGGGCGCCTTGGCGAATGATTTGTTTCGCGCCAAAGGTTATGAAGTCGGTTTGTCAAAACACGCCGAGCGGGATCTGGGTTTCGCGGATCTTGTCAAAAATAAAAAACTCACATTTCCCTCCGATGTTACCATCGCGAGCGGCGCGGTAAAAAATCCGGACAGAGTCTTGCCATCGGAGCGCATTGTCGACGCGGGGCCTGCGACGGTGGCGGCGCTTTCCGAAAAAATCACTCAAGCGAAATTCGCGCTTTGGAACGGCACGCTCGGCGAGTATGAATCCGGTTTCGGCAAGGAGACCGAAGCGCTGGCGAAGATTTTGGCAGAAAGTTCGACAGAGTCGGTGGTCGGCGGCGGCGATACTTTGGCCGCAATCGCCAAGCTTAATCTTACCGAGAAATTTTCTTTCGTTTCCACCGGCGGAGGCGCGATGCTTGAGTTTCTGGCAAAAGGGACGTTGCCTGGGATTGAGGCACTGGAGAATTAAAATGATTCGGCTAGATGGCCGCGCGAATTTTGGCGGCGAGCGCCTCGCGCTCGCCGCCCGTTTTGTATTCCCCGCCGTTCCAGAGCTTGAAGGAATCTTTGCCGTAGCGGGGCATGACATGGATATGGGCGTGGAAGACCATCTGGCCGGCGGCCGCGCCGTTGTTCATGCCGATATTTACGCCTTTGGCGCCAAGCTCGTTTTGGATAACGCCAGCTATTTTTTTGCTGGCCACGGCCATTTTGCCGACCAATTCATCCGGCGTATCATGAATGCTTTCAAAATGTTTTTTCGGTATGACCAAAGCGTGGCCCGGGTTTACGGGTTTTATGTCAAGAAAACCGAGCACGTTATCGTCCTCGTATACTTTGCTCGCCGGCAACTCGCCGCGAACGATTTTGCAGAAAATACAATCCGCCCCTGACAGGTTTTTTGCCGTCATGCCAGCATTATATGATAAAATTGTCTCGTGACAAACGGGAAAAAATACGTGCTCCGTCCGATTAAGGGTGCGACATTGCTTGACCATCTCCTTTTTCATCGCGGCATAACGAAAGAAGCGGCGGCGGATTTTTGCGAGCCGGATTTCGCGAAGCATACCCACGACCCTTTTCTCATGAAGGATATGGAAAAAGCGGTTTCGCGCGTGCTTGGAGCCGTACGCGCGAATGAAAAAAGTGTAATTTACAGCGACTATGATGCCGACGGCATCCCCGCGGCGGTGGCGCTCCACGATTTTTTCAAGAAAATAGGCTTTGGTAATTTCGAAAATTACATCCCGAACCGTCACGACGAAGGTTTCGGCCTCAACAGAGAAGCTGTCCGGACGTTTTCCGAGAAGGGTGTCCGGTTGCTCATAACGCTTGACTGCGGTATGGGCGACGCGCCTGCGGCGCAACTGGCCAAAGATAGCGGCATTGATCTTATTATCATTGACCACCATTTGCCGGGGGGTGTTTTGCCGGCGGCGTTTGCGATTTTGAACCCAAAACAGGAAGGCTGCGGTTATCCGGAGAAAATGCTTTGCGGCGCGGGCGTGGCATTCAAATTCATCCAAGCCCTTGCGGAGCGTCTCCGGTCAAATGTCAGAGGTCAATTGTCAAATGTTCCTCTCGGGTGGGAGAAATGGTTGCTTGACATGGTCGGCATCGCCACGCTCTCCGACATGGTGCCCTTGACCGGCGAAAACCGCGTTTTCGCCCGTTACGGGCTGACCGTGCTCCGGAAGTCGCCGCGCTTGGGATTGCGCGCCTTGTTTTCCAGATTGCGCGTTGACCAGCGTTATTTAACCGAAGATGATATCGGTTTTACAATAAGCCCGCGCATCAATGCCGCCTCGCGCATGGGGGAAGCGATGGATGCCTTCAAACTGCTTACCGTTACTGATCAGAATGAAGCCGAAACACTGGCCGCTAATCTGGAAAAGATAAAC
>JAGWZX010000019.1 GCA_018968805.1 Patescibacteria group bacterium
TGCCGAAAGAGATAAATGAGTCCGGCAGGTTTAATGCTGTTCGGCCGAAGCTTACGGACAAGAACACGTCAGATCGGGAGAAAAAACGTCTCGGCGCCGCGCCGGAGTGGGTGGCTGGAAGCGTTCAAGCCGTGTCGGAAAACGGCACGGTAATGGTTGCGTCGAACACGGGAAGCCAATTACCGGCGTATCTTTACGGCGCGGATCATGTGATTTGGATTGTGGGAGCGCAGAAAATCGTGAAGGATGAAGAATCAGGTCGGCGGCGCGTCTATGAATACGTTTTACCTTTGGAGAGTGAGCGTGCCAAAAAAGCTTACGGCGTGGCGGGAAGTTTTGTAAGCAAACTTGCGATTTTCAACAAAGAAGTGACCCCCGGCCGGATCCGGATGATTATCGTCGGGGAAGCGTTGGGGTTTTGACTTATACATAGCGTCCGAGTATAAAAGGGTGTAGTAGCGTAGGACCAAAACGCATAGGTCTATATGATTCACCCAAAATGTGCAGGTTGCAAGAAGGAACTTTCTAAGTTTGGTGGCATTTTGCTCGGTCCGCCTAACCGGAAAGATTACGTTAAAAAACATCATCTGTGTCAGAGTTGTTATCAGGCGGTATTGCGGATGCTGAAACTTTTGAAGTAGAAAGACAGATTCCAAACGCTCGATAGGAGCGTTTTTTACTTGAAAAGATCATACTGTTCCTGTACGCTATGGCAATATGAGCGTTGCTAAGAATTCTGTAAGACTTTCCATAAATGTTGTACCCGAGAGGTACGCTATAAAACTCGCGCCGGATTTGGAGAAGTTTACGTTTGAGGGAGAGGAGACGATCACCGTGCGGGTCGCGAAGGCGACCCGCACGGTGACTCTGCATGCGAAGGAGTTGGATATTGAATCGGCGGAAGTAGTTGTCGGAGAACGCAAGTCGTTTGCCGATAAAATTTCATACGATGAAAAAGCCGAAACGATGACGCTACAATTCGCCCTCCGGATACCTCAAGGTGAGGCGAAAATCCGCATCATTTTCCGCGGCATTCTAAATGATAAACTACGCGGTTTTTACCGGAGCCAATATTTTGTCGCTGGCGAGAGACGCCACATGGCCACGACCCAGTTTGAGTCCACCGATGCCCGCCGGGCATTTCCTTGCTTTGACGAGCCGGCTAAAAAAGCGGTTTTTGACGTTACACTTTTGGTGCCTAAACACACCGTAGCTATTTCCAATACTTTGCCGGTTTCCGAAGAAGAACGGGAAGACGGTTTGCGCGAAGTAGTGTTTGAATCCACCCCGAAAATGTCCACCTATCTTCTAGCTTTTATTGTCGGTGAGTTTGAACACATTGAGACGCGGACGAAAGAAGGCACGCTTGTTCGAGTTTTTACGACGCCGGGGAAGATCCATCAGGCCAAATTCGCGCTTGAATGTGCCGCCAAGACCTTGTCTTTCTACAACAATTATTTTGCCATCCCGTATCCTTTGCCGGTTTTGGATCTTATCGCCATTCCTGATTTTTCCGCCGGCGCGATGGAGAATTGGGGCGCCATTACTTACCGCGAATCGGCGATTCTTGTTGACCCAAAACATTCCTCGGCGGCTACCAAACAGTGGGTGGCGCTTGTAATCGCGCACGAAATCGCTCATCAATGGTTCGGCAATCTGGTAACGATGGAATGGTGGACCCACCTTTGGCTTAACGAAGGTTTCGCGTCATATATTGAATATCTGGCGGTGGACAAGCTTTTCCCCAAGTGGCAGGTTTGGACCCAGTTTGCCTATCTTGATTTGAGCCGGGCGCTTTCGCTTGACGCTCTGAAAAATACTCACCCGATTGAAGTTCCGGTCCATCATCCGGACGAAATTGCCGAGATTTTTGACGAGGTCAGTTATTCAAAAGGCGCGTCGGTGATTCGGATGCTTGCCGATTATTTGGGCGAGAATGATTTTCGCGACGGTTTGCGGTTGTATCTTAAGCGGCACAGTTACGGCAACGCGTCTACGATTCATTTGTGGCGGGCGTTTGAAAAAGTGTCGAGAAAGCCGGTGGCGCGGATTATGAAAAATTGGACAGGCCAATCGGGACATCCTGTTGTTGAAGTTAAGGAAAAGGCCGGCAAGATTGAACTTTCACAGAAGCGGTTTTTCTCAAATCCATTTTCAGCAAGGCGAGGCCTTGATAAGACAGTCTGGGCGGTGCCGGTTGCGATTGGTGGCGCGAAAAGGAAAGTTGATGAGGTACTTTTGGAACGAAAAGGAACCAGTCTACCGCGCCGAAGCGGCGCGGTAGACTGGTTCAAAATTAATTTCGGCGAAACCGGCTTTTTCCGGACGGCTTATTCGCCCGCGTTGTTGGAGAGATTGCGGCCGGCGCTCCGCGCCGGCCGCCTCTCCGAGCTTGACCGCCTCGGTCTTATCCGAGACGCATTCGCTCTTGCCGAAGGCGGTGTTAGTAATACGACGGATGCCCTCGCGCTTGCTTCTGAATATAGCAAAGAAAAAAGCTACACTGTTTGGGCAGAACTGGCTCTGCATCTTCGCCGTGTGTTCAACATCATTTCCGATACGCCAACGGCGGAAAATTACCGCAAGTTTGCGCGCGCAATTTTTGCCTCTGCCGCCGCAAAAGTTGGCTGGCGGGCTAGACAAGGCGAAAGCCATAACGAAACCTTGCTCCGCAGTCTCATTTTGGCCAATTCCGGCGATTACGGAGATGCCGGAATTGTGGAAACGGCGCGCAAAATGTTTTTCGATTTTCTCAACCGCGGCAAAGTTATTTCAGCTGATTTGCGCGGCGCGGTTTATGGCATTGGCGCAAAATATGCAAGCGAGAGGGAATTCAAAAAACTTATGACGCTCTACTGCAAGGAAAGTTTGCATGAGGAGCAAGGCCGTCTGGCCCACGCTCTGGGGAGTTTCCGTGACAAAAAACTTTTGCAAAAGACTTTAGAGTTCGCGCTCTCAAAAAATGTGCGCATTCAGGACACGCTTGGTATTATCGCTTCAGTTTGGGGAAATCCCGAAGGCCGCGATTTGGCGTGGCAGTTTGTCAAAAAACACTGGTCGACATTTCTTGAACGCTACGGCAGTGGCGGCTACGCCCTCTCGCGCTTGGTCAAAGCCGGCGGTGTTTTCCACGACAAAGCCCATTACGACGATTTCAAAAAATTCTTCAAAACCCACCCTGCGCCCGGCGCGGGTCGCGCCATTGAGCAAGTTCTGGAAAAAATTGACAGTAACATCCAGTGGCTTGCCCGAGACGGCAAGTCAGTTGCCAAGCGGTTTACAGAAAAATGAAAAAACCTTGGTTCAAGGCAAAGCGATATGGTTTCGGGTGGTATCCGGCATCGTTAACAGGCTGGCTGGTTTTATTTTTTTATGTTGCTGCAAATGTAAGTTTATTCATTCTGGTTGACCAGTATTCTCATTCAGCTGGCGATACTTTGATCCGGTTCGCGCCGCGCTTTCTGGTTTTCACCGCCTTGCTTTATGTCGTTTGTTATTTCACTGGTGAGAAATTGTCGTGGCGGTGGGGTGAAGATGGTGAAATTGTTCTAGAAAAAGTTTTGCGGGCGGGCGGAATTGCCGTTATGCCGACCGATACGACTTACGGCATTGTTGGGTCAGCCCTGAATGTTTCCACGGTCAATGAAATTTATCGCCTGCGCCGGCGGGATTTGGACAAGCCGTTTATTGTACTAATAGCGCAAAAGGCGGATTTGCGGAAATTTGGCGCGCGGCTCTCGCCGGCGCAGACGAGAATCTTAAATCATGTCTGGCCGGGGCAAGTCAGCGTTATCTTATCTTGTCCGAGCGAGCGGTTTTCGTATTTGCACCGAGGAAAGAAGACGATCGCGTTTCGTTTGCCGCAAAAACCTGGGCTTCGTCGGCTTTTGGCGGAGATAGGGCCTTTAGTCGCGCCTTCTGCCAACCCGCAAGGCCATCCAATTGCCAAAAACATTTCCGAAGCTCGCGCCTATTTCGGTCACAATGTGGATTTTTATCAGGACGGCGGAGAAATTGACAACAAGCCATCGCGCTTGATTGATATTACCGACGGTACGGAAAAGGTTGTTAGGTTATAAAAACCTCTCGCTTAAGCGAGAGGGTATGCGGAAAACGAAAGTGCAATCATGGATTTGCAATAAACACCTGATCGACGGGCCAGACAATCCCGGAATTAATATTGATTAGTCGGGGGTCCACCCTGAATTGATCAGGCTGAAATCTGCGGCCGTTCTCCTTGCTGGCAACGCGTGCCGCGTCTTTCGGAGCAAGAGCTATGACCCGATCATTGAAGGCCAAAAAAACTTCGGCCCGGTTGCGTTCCAAATTGGCGCATGGGTTCAACTCATCCCACCTTCGAGCAGCCTCTCGAAAAGCTTCGTTGATAGTCGGGGCTTTTGCCATGGATGTTTTGTGGGAGGAGCCATCAGCGAAGCGTACGTGGAACTCGATACCGTCACTTCCGGAGAGCACAGCTCTCCTTATTTGACCGAGCGTGTTCGTTTGCTTGCGAAGATGTCGTTCAAAGGTATTGAGAGTACGGAGGGTTTCTCGGTATTTTTGCTTCACTTTCATAGAGGTCTATTTGACGTTGAGCTACCGATAAGAAATATAACAAAGTAGCTCGGCATAATCAACATGACAATAGGTTGACAATGTGTGCTGTTTGACTATACTTACAAAGATGATTAAGAAATTAACGGCCATGATTGTCCCGCCGGCTACGATTAAACCCCGGAGCTAATTCTGCTTTCAAGTACTTAAATAATTTGAAGGGAGAAGCTCCGGAGACGGAGCTTTTTTCGTGAGCTGGCCCCAGGTTCGTCCCTCGAATTACTCGGGACGAACCTGGGGCCAGAGCGCGTCGCTTTGGGCCGTTTTCAAACGGCACAGTTCTTTGAACGATTCAACATTATGCGTACAATCAAACGGTTGGTTGTTAAAGTCGGCACGGCGGAATTGACCGGTGTTGACGGAAAGCTCAACTGCGCTTTCCAACTGTTAGCCGAACAAATTGCCAGATTGCGCCGAAACGGTATTCGCACGGTCGTGGTCAGTTCCGGCGCGATTCTGGCCGGCAGGCAAGCAAATGCGGCACTTGGAATTAATGGCAGTAAAATGTCGAAAAAACTGCTTGCGGCTTGCGGCATGGACGTGCTCATTACCCGTTGGCGCGAGGCGTTTGCGCCGTATGGCCTGAGCGTTTGTCAGCTTCTGGCGACTTTTTATAACAGCGTGCTTCAGGACGAGAGGCGCAGTATTCGGTCGACCCTTCGAGAGGCGATGGATTCAGGTCGCATCGTGCCGATCGTGAATGAGAATGACCCCGTCTCGCCTGCGGAAATCAAATTGATGGATTTGCATTTCAGCGAGAACGACGTTTTGGCTTCGGTGATTGCCAACATTGTCGGTGCGAATGCCATTATCTTTTTCTCCGATGCCGGCGGGGTATACGAACATAATCCGCGCGCTGGCGACTCCGGGCGGAAGTATCGAACGCTTGACGCTTGGAACATTCCTCGTGTGCTTTTGCCGAAACGGTCGGCAGTAGCTTCGACGTCTGCACTTGGCCACGGCGGTATTGAATCAAAAATCACTGCCGCGGCGCGTTGTCATCGCGCCGGAATGCGCGTGGCGATCACCAAATTGAATGGCACGCCGGAAATCCTACGGCAGTTCGTCCGAGGCGGTTCGGTCGGTACGATGATGGGGAGTAAGACGGTGTTCTACGAGTAGGCTAATTTAAATCCCGCAACCCGGTTCAAAAGAATCGGGTTTTTCTTTTTGTGTATTTAGTACGATATATCGTACTAAATGGCATTCAATTAAATTTTATAGAAGATTCTGATGCTTTCGTCCTCGTCCTGAATCAGATTCATTTTTAAAGCTTTTTGGGGTTCGACCCAGATAGAATCCTTATGTTCATCGGGCCTAATCATTACACGCGGCCGGTCTTTTAGCGGCAAATGAAAAACATAATAAATAAAATCAAAATTTGGGTAGCGGACATATGACTTGCCAAAATATATCAAATCTTTCGGTTGCGCCATGATGCCGGTTTCTTCTTGGAGTTCGCGAGCAATAGCTTGGAGCGGTTCTTCGCCGGAATCTACTTTGCCGGCCGGTACGCCCCAGGTATTGCCATCGGGTTTGTGGTCGCGGCGGTGAAGCAGAAGAATTTCACCATTATATTCAACAAAACAGCTTACTATATCAAATTCGCTCCGGAAACCGTCGGGTTTTTGCTTGTACATCATATAAGATACTTATCTACGAATCCGCCGCGCCGGACGAATCTGCGAATACCTACGAATTGTAAGAGATGTTATTTACGATACTTTTTTGAACGCCATTTATCTGCGACTCTGACGCGGGTGAGGGAACGTTCCAGTTCGGCGGAGAAGTGTTCATAGTCGACAACTTCCTTGTTTTCCATCTGTTTCCGAAGCTCTTCAGCGCGAGCCTCGGCTTTTTCAATCGCGGCTTCGGAAATTTCCGAGACGTGTTCGGCGAAGTCGGCCAGAATCGCGACGTTTGTGCCATTTTCGTCCCGCTTGATTTCCACAAATCCGCCAGCCACGGCCATCGGGACATGTTCTCCGTTCGCCACAGCAACAATGTCGCCGGACGAAAGCGCTGTAATAAGCGGTACATGATCTGGGAGAATGGTCAAAACGCCCTCCGGCGTGGGAAAAGTAACCTGGTCAACCGTTTCGTCCAGGATCAAACGTTCCGGAGTGATGATTTTTAGTTTAAGTTGCTTTAACATTAGTTGCAAAATTTAAGATTAAAGTTGTAAGTAGAATAAATCAAAAATTTTCACCCCCTATGCTTAAACCTTCAATTAATTTTTTTAATTTTTTTCTTCAAGGTCGAATCTTTCTCCTGATTTAAGGTTCGACCTTTTCCCGAAAAATTATATCGCGCCCTTCATATAAAACTCATTCTCGGCTTTGCTGTCATGTTTGCCCTCTAGGATTTCTTTGAACGAGCGAATGGTTTCTTTGAGCGGTACATACTGACCCTTCGTTCCGGTGAATTGTTCGGCCACGGAGAACGGCTGGGAGAGAAAACGCTGGATCTTGCGGGCGCGGATAACCAGAGCCTTGTCATCTTCGGAAAGTTCTTCCATGCCGAGAATGGCGATGATATCCTGTAAATCTTTGTAGCGTTGGAGGACGCGCTGGACTTCGCGGGCGGTGTCGTAATGGTCGCGGCCGACGATGTTCGGGTCGAGAATTGTCGATGATGAATCAAGCGGGTCCACAGCCGGATAAATGCCGATTTCCGTGAGCGATCGGTTCAAGACGACAGTGGAGTCCAAGTGGGCGAAAGTGGTTGCCGGCGCCGGGTCGGTGAGGTCATCGGCTGGCACATAAACCGCTTGGACGGACGTAACCGAGCCTTTTTCCGTGGAAGTAATGCGTTCCTGAAGATTGCCCATTTCCGTTGAAAGAGTCGGCTGGTAACCTACGGCCGAAGGGATGCGCCCGAGCAAAGCCGAAACTTCCGAGCCGGCCTGGGTGAAGCGGAAAATGTTGTCAATAAAGAAAAGCACGTCTTTGCCTTCGCTGTCGCGAAAATATTCGGCCATGGTAAGGCCGGAAAGGCCGACACGCATACGAGCGCCGGGCGGCTCGTTCATCTGGCCGAAAACCATTGCTACTTTTTCCAAGACGCCCGAGTCTTTCATTTCATGATAAAGGTCGTTGCCTTCGCGGGTTCGCTCGCCGACGCCGGCAAAGACCGAATAGCCGCCATGTTTGGAAGCAATGTTGTGGATCAGCTCTTGAATAACGACGGTCTTACCGACACCGGCGCCTCCAAAAAGACCGACCTTGCCGCCTTTAAGGACCGGACAAATTAGGTCAATAACTTTGATGCCGGTTTCCAAAATTTCCACTTTGGTTGATTGGGCGACGAACGGCGGGGCTTTGCGGTGGATGGGAAGACGGGAGGTGGCCGCGCCCGCCGCGGGCGCGGCCGGCAAATCATCAATAGCATCACCGAGGACGTTGAAAATTTTTCCGAGCGTTGCTTTGCCGACGGGCACGGATATAGGGGAGCCGGTGTCTGTAACTTCCTGGCCGCGAGCGAGACCGTCCGTCGAATCCATAGCCACCGCGCGCACGGTATTGCCACCGATGTGCTGTTCCACTTCCAAAACAAGTTTTTTCGCGCCGTTCATCACGGTCAAGGCGCTGTAAATTTCCGGCAAGTGATTTTCAAAAGCTACGTCCACGACCGGCCCGATTACACGCTTGATGGTACCTGTTTTTGCTTCCATGTTTTTATTGATAATTATAATTTTAACTTACGGATGCCATACCGGCGGAAATTTCCGAAATCTCCTGCGTAATTCCGGCTTGCCGCGCCTTATTGAACACCAACGTCAAATCTTCAATCATTTCGCCGGCGGCATCGGAGGCGTTTTTCATGGCCACCATTCGGGACGATTGTTCGGAGGCGTTTGATTCTAGTAGCATTTGGTAAATTTGCATCCGCACGATTTTTTCGGCAAGCGATCCCAATAGAGCGTTTTTGTCGCCCTCGATGAGATAATTTATCGGGCTCTTCAAGGTCGAACCTTTCTCCAGATCCAAGGTTCGACCTTTCTCAGCCTCAATATTCTGAGCGGCGGTTTCGTATTCATCGCCCTGCACTGTTTCCAGTT
>JAGWZX010000108.1 GCA_018968805.1 Patescibacteria group bacterium
CATCGCTATCTAGATACCTTGATGTCGCCGGAAGTCAAAGAGAGGTTTATCATGCGTTCCAAAATAATCTCGGCTATCCGCGCTTTTTATGATAAGGCCGGATATGTTGAGGTGGAAACGCCGCGTTTGCAAACTTTGGCTGGCGGCGCCACGGCTGAGCCATTTATCACTCATCACAACGCTCTCGATATCGATTTTCATCTGACTATTGCCCAAGAGCTGTATCTAAAAGAGCTCTTAATCGGCGGGTTTACCAAAGTATACGAAATCGGCCGTAAGTTTCGTAATGAAGGCATTGACGCTACGCACAATCCGGAATTTACCATGCTTGAATCGCAGGAAGCCTATGCCGACGCGGCGGGGCAACGTGTTTTTACCGAGAATCTGTTTCGCTCGTTGCCAAAAATTCTTTTCAAGAAGGATTCGATTGCTTATCAAGGCGACATCATTGATTTCACTCCACCCTTCGCCGCCGTCACTTTTTATGATTTGCTCAAGCGCTATGCGGGTATCGCCAATCCGGAGACCGTTGGCCGGCAAGAGTTAGAGCACAAAGCCAAAGAGTTTGGCGCCGAAATTCACCCGAGCGATTCGCCGGACAAATTGATGGATACCGTTTACAAAAAATCATGCCGGCCGAAGTTGATCCAACCCACTTTCATTATTGACTACCCCGTCGGTTTCAATCCCTTCGCCAAGCGCAAAGAAGACAATCCGTCGCTCATTGATCGTTTCCAACTGGTGGCCGGCGGTTTGGAGCTGGTGAATGCTTTCTCTGAGCTCAACAATCCGCTTGACCAGAAAGAGCGTTATTTAGAACAGGAGAAGAAGAAAGCTAAAGGCGAGAAAGAAATTTCTCCCAGTGATTCGGCTTACCTTGAGGCGATGGAGTATGGCATGCCGCCCAACGGCGGTATCGGTATCGGCATTGACCGCGTGGCTATGCTTTTCACCGACGTGAAGAACATTAAAGAGGTGATTTTGTTTCCGACCTTACGTCCAAAGTCATAGGACGATTTTTGTCATTCTCCGCAAAAAACCGCCCCATTTGGGCGGTTTTTTGCGGAGAAGTTATCCACAACAAATAATATAAACGGGTGGCGTGGTGGGGAATAGTGTTATAAACTACTATTTAAGTGGTATAAAGTGGTAAAAAGCAAAATGCTTATCGGCGAATACAAACACACTATTGATGATAAAAACCGGCTCTCACTTCCGGCAAAGTTTCGCCAGGAGATGGGCAAGAAAATGATTTTAACCAAAGGCCTCGATAAGTGCGTCGCCATCTTTACGGAAAAAGAATGGAAAAAAATCGCGGAGAAATTATCCGACGGCAGTATGCTCGCGGCTGACAATCGAAGTTTCAACCGATTCATGTTTTCCGGCGCTCTTGAAGCGACTGTTGATTCGCTTGGTCGGGTACTGGTTCCTGATTTTTTGAAAGAGTGGGCCGGTTTAAAAACAAAAGTATCGGTTATCGGCGTCCAGAGCCGCGTGGAAATTTGGAATGAGGAGACATGGACCGCCCATAAGGCGGCCGTGGAAAGTCAAGCCGACGCGTTAGCCGAAAAGCTCGGCAATATCGGAGTGTTGTAACATGCGCGCGGCCCAATCAACAATTTTTATGACGACGATCAAAAGCCAAATGCCGAATGTCCATAAGAGCGTCCTTGT
>JAGWZX010000020.1 GCA_018968805.1 Patescibacteria group bacterium
ACGGGCCAAAAGATTTTTCGCTTCAGCATCGCCGGCTTGGATGCGCTTGGCCAAAGTCTTTTCTTCCTGCGCTCCGATCAGCGGATACTGCCCGATTTCTTTGAGATACATTTGGATGGAATCGTAGGCCGACTCGCCGCCCGAACGGCCAAGGTAAACGTTTTTTTTGGCCGGTTCGGCCTCACTCATGTCAATCATGCCGCCGCTCTCCAAAATATCTACGCCGCCTTCGTGAAGTTTGGTGTACAGCTGGTCCAGAAAGAAAATATCATCCTCCACGTGCGGGAACTCCTTTAGGATTTCGTCGTGCGTAACAAAACCGCGCTCTTTACCTTTGGCAAGCAAACGGTTGGCGCGAGTTTGCATATCGCGCTCTTTCTTGGAGAACGCTTTCTTCTTGGTCTTGGCCGGCTTGGAAACGGAAACTTTACGCGCCGATTTTTTGGCGGACGTTTTAGCTGCCGATTTTGCCTTTTTTGCTTTTGCCTTAGCCATATCTTAGAAGTGCCACTATACTAAAAAATCCGCTCTTTATCAAGGGACTGGCGGCGCGTCGTAAGTTCCTGTTTTTTCAAAGACAAATCATTTATAGCTTTGATATCGTGGATGTTATTCGACTTTTTGCCGTAAGCCATCGCCGCATCCAGTTTTTCGTCTACAATTTCCAGCTCTAGATTTATAAGAAGTTCGGCGACGGCCTTATGAAAATTTTTCGCCTGATCGTAAAACGCTTCCGCTTCATACAAAAGTTCATTTTTATTTTCAACAAACGCCGAAAGCAGGTTTTCAAAACCAGACGGCCCGAGGATTTCTTTGATCCGTTTCTTCAGGACAATGGCGTCAATGGGCAATTTTTGATTATCGGTAAGCCAATACAAAAGAGCGGCTGTTCTTCTTCTAAGCCCGTCTCTCGCGTGTATGGCTTTTGTAACGCTTACATTCTCGGGTGCCGGTACCGATTCGTTCTTCCTTATTTTTTTAAGTTCTTCCCGAAGGGCTTCCTCCTGAATACCCGTAGCCTCGGCAATAGTCTTAATAAAATGGTCCCGGTCAATGGCACTGGCAAGCTTGGCAACATAAGGCAAAACACTTGACACGATAGCGCGCCCAAGCGCGCGCGGCTCAAGTTTCTTATCCATCAATGTCTCCAGAGAAAAATCAATGACATGTTTTGCATCCTTGATGATCGCTGCCCATTTGGCCGGGTTTTCCAATATTAAATCAGCCGCATCTTTCCCTCCTTTTATGGCGGCTACTTTAAAATCAAACCCCAAATCTAGAGCGATCATAGCCGCTCTTTGCACCGCCCGTAACCCAGCCTCATCGGCATCAAAAGCAAAAATCAGGTTGTTTGAAAAATGCTTTAACAAACCGAGGGCTTCGGTTGTCACGAGCACAGTCTTGGTCTCGGTCACGCCTTCGGCTTTGGCTGAAAAAGAAGGTGACACAGTCTTTGTAATTTCGGACCCTGTTAAAGCGGTACCGGAAACCGCGACTGTATTAGTAAACCCCGCCTGATGTGACATGATTAAATCCATTTGGCCTTCCACGATTATGGAATAATCGCGTTTTCTGATGTCGGTTTTTGCCTTATTCAAACCATACAACGTTCTTGATTTTCTAAACAATTCCGTTTCCGGACTGTTTACATACTTGCCGCTTTTGCCGTCCTCAAACTCCGGCATAATCCGGCCCGAAAAAGCGATCACGCGGCCGGAGCTGTCAAAAATCGGAAACATTATACGGCCGCGGAACAAATCAAAGAAACCTTTCTCACCGCGCTTGACCAAGCCTGCGGCAATCATTTCATCAGTTGAAAAACCTTCTTTCAGAAGATGGTCGTGCAAAGCCCGCCACTCATTGGGAGCAAAACCGATCTGCCAAGATTTAACAGTGCCGTCCTTAACGCCGCGTTTGACAAGGTAGGATTTAGCGGCGGAATTTTTCGAAAGGCTCTGCTCGAAAAATTCCGCCGCCTTTTCCAAAGCGCGATACAGCCTGTCGCGTTCATTTCGCACCTTGGGATTCTCCCGGATTAATTCAATTCCGGCTCTGGCCGCGAGCGTTTTCAAAGCGCCCGCGAAATCCAGTCCCTCAAATTGCTCGACGAAAGTGAAAATATCGCCGTGCGCCTGGCAGCCGAAACAATAATACGTGCCGCGCGACGGCGACACGAAAAACGACGGCGTCCTTTCGTTGTGGAACGGGCACTTGGCCTTCAGGTTGCTCCCCGCCTTTTCCAGTTTTAGATACGAACCGACCACATCCGCAATTGAGAGCCGTTCTTTAATTTGCTCGACTGAAGAACTCATAGCCTATAACGTACCACCGAATAACTTAATGACAAAATCACATATCATCCCCGCGGTTTAGTTACTCAATTTCTGACCGAATTTTCCCGCTCTTTGATCTTCTCTTCTATTAGAACCGCCTTGGCACCGCCTTGAAGTCCCGTGCCAGCCGGTATCAGCCGGCCGATAATGACGTTTTCCATAAGACCGCGCAGGACATCTTCCATGCCGCGGATGGCGGCATTGATGAGAACACGGGTGGTATGCTGAAAGGAAGCCGCCGACAGAAAACTCCTTCGCGACAATGATACTTCGGAAATGCCCATGACAACATCTTCGACCTTGGCTTCGTCAATTCCGGCTTTGCGCGCTTTTTCGTTCTCCACCGCGAGCTGATACTGATCGACAATGTCACCCGCGGACAAATCCGTGCCCCCCGCATGAATCACGCGGCGGCGGCTAAACATCTGCCGGACGATCACTTCAATGTGCTTGCGCGAGACGGTCTCACCCTGCAGTTCGTAAGGTTTAGTCACTTCGGCAATGATGTAATCCTCCGTTTTTTCCAGGCCGGCATACTCAAACAATTCGTCTATATCGGCACTGCCATCGGTAATGATGTCGCCGCGCTTCACAGTACTTCCGACTTTAACAAGCGGCGTGCGGTTGTAACTCAAGGTATACTCCGTTTCGCGTTTGGCTTTCTTGCCTTTAGATTTTTCCGCCGCGTCAGCCATGATGACGATCACTTTTTCTTTGCCGAGATCCTTAATTTCTGAAACTGAACCGTCCACATGAGAAATAATGGCTGGATTTTTAGGCGAGCGTTTCTCAAACAATTCCTCAACGCGCGGCAAACCTTGGGTAATGTCGCCGCCCACCGACGCCGTACCGCCGGCATGGAAGGTGCGCATCGTTAACTGAGTGCCGGGTTCTCCGATCGCTTGAGCGGCCACGGTGCCGACCGCTTCGCCGATACCGACACGTTCGTATTTGCCCAGATCCACGCCGTAACACTCTACGCAAACGCCGTATAAAGCCTTGCAAGTCAAAGGCGAGCGCACCTTGGCTTCCGCAACGCCTGCTTCCTGGATTTTAGCCGCATCAATCTTGGACAGCAAATGGCCTCTTTTGAACAATGTCTTTCCCTCTCTGTCAAGTACATCCGCGGCCAGTACCCGGCCTTTGATATTTTTGGCAATAGTGGCTTCTCCGCCGATTACGCTAGCGCGACCAATCGTTATGTGGTCTTTTGTACCGCAATCGTCAACGGAAATAATGGTATCTTGGGCGGCCACGAAAAGCTTGCGCGTCAGGTAGCCGGCCTTGGCGGTATTTAAAGCCGTATCCGTCAAACCTTTACGCGAACCGTGAGTGGTAATGAAGTATTCAATCGGTGTTAGTCCCTCCTTCATCGATGACAAAATTGGAAACTCAATGGTTTCGCCTGCTGTATTTTGAATCAAGCCCTTCATGCCGGCCATTTGGGTAATTTGAGAAAAACTGCCGCGCGCGCCGGAAAAGACCATATCGTGGACCGAACCGTTTTTCGGGAGCGTGTCGGGAATTAATTTCTCAATTTCATTTTTGGCGCCATGCCAGATTTCTATATTCTTGCGCAAACGTTCTTCGCTCGAAAGCAGACCCTCGCCGAACTGTTCATACACCTCATCGGATTTCTTCTTGGCTGATTGGATAACTTCGGCTTTTTTCTCCGGAATCCTCACGTCATCTATGCCCCAAGTGATACCGGAATAGGTGGTGTAGGTAAAACCGAAAGTTTTGATTTTATCCATAATGGCCGGAATGCCGCCGATACCGTAGCGATTGATTAGATCGTCCACAAGTGCGGCCATTTTCTTGCGCTCAACATCCTGATTGATGTACGGATAATCCGCCGGAAGCACGCTATTAAACAAAAGCCGCCCCACTGACGTTTCGAACAATCCTCCTTCTTGGAACTCTTTGTACTTAAAATTCTCCGTGGAAAGCACTTTGATCTTGGCGCGAAAATCCACCATGCCGAAATTGAACGCGGTAATGGCGGCGTTCGGACTGGAAAAGGCTTTGCCCTCCCCTTTCGTACCGGGAATAATTTTAGTCATCCAGTAACAACCGAGCACGATATCGAGCATTTTGGCCGACACGATCGGATCGCCGTTGCCCGGTTTTAAAATGTTTTTGTCTGAAGCCATTATTTCCTTTGCCTCGATCTGGGCGGGAACACCGAGCGGCAAGTGCACGGCCATCTGGTCGCCATCAAAGTCGGCATTAAACGCCGTGCAAACCAGCGGATGCACCTGAATGGCGTTTCCTTCAATTAAAACAGGCCGAAAAGCTTGAATGCCGAGACGATGCAAAGTCGGAGCGCGGTTCAGTAAAACATATTTTCCCTTGGTGAGCTCTTCTAGGATGGCCCAGACTTCCGGCAAATCTTCATCGATAAGACGGCCGGCACCGCGAATGTTGTATGCCAATTCTTTACGCAATAGCTCGCCGATAACGAACGGCCTGAATAATTCCAACGCCATACGCTTAGGCAGGCCGCATTGGTCAAGATGCAATTCCGGACCGACGACAATTACCGAACGGCCGGAATAATCCACGCGCTTGCCCAGCAAATTCTGGCGAAACAAACCGCGCTTACCCTTGAGATTGTCGGAAAGCGACTTCAACGGCCTCCGTTGGGATTGGTTAAGCGCCCCGGACGGTGTCGCGCCGTGGCGGATAGAGTTGTCGATAAGCGAATCAACCGCTTCCTGTAAAATTCTTTTTTCATTGCGCAGAATTACATCCGGCGCTTCGATTTCCAAAAGTTTTTTCAGGCGATTGTTGCGATTAATAACGCGACGGTACAAATCATTGACATCAGACGTTGCATAGCGACCGCCATCCAAGGGAACCATCGGCCTAAGCGCCGGCGGTATGACGGGAATTCTGGTAAGAAACATCCACTCTGGACGAATGCCCGAACTAATCATGGAACGGATGGTGGAAAGACGCTTGTTGATTTTTTCCTTGTTCAACGAGCTGGCTTTCTGAAATTCCCCCTCGAGCGCGTTTTCCAATTTCTTCAAATCGATATTGCGGCACAATTCGTAGACAGTCTCGGCGCCGATGCCGGCTTCAAATATCGTGCCGTATTTCATCGAGTAACTGTGGTACATCACTTCATCCAGAACAACTCCTTCAGCCAAACCCTCAATTTCCTTTTTGGCAGCGATGAATTTTTCCTTAAGAGCCTCTTTGGATTTTTCATCCTGAAGCGTTTTAACTTTAGTTTTGTATTCCGAATCAAGTTCTTTTAGAATAGTCGCTCGTTCCTCTGGAAAAATTTTAGTGATAATATACCCGGCAAAGTAGACGACCTTTTCCAAATCGGCAGTGGACATGCCGAGCACCAAGCCGAGGCGCGACGGCATACTGCGCAAAAACCAGATATGAGAAACCGGCGCGGCCAAATCAATATGCCCCATGCGTTCGCGGCGCACAATGGAACGGGTGATTTCCACGCCGCACTTTTCGCACACTATGCCTTTATAGCGAATGCCGCGATATTTGCCGCAATAACATTCATAATCCCGATCCGGACCGAAAATTTTCTCGTCAAAAAGGCCGGACTTTTCGCTCCGCTGGGTGCGATAGTTTATTGTTTCCGGTTTGGTCACTTCGCCGAAAGACCATTCTTTGATGCGCTCGGGCGAGGCCACTTTGAGCGTAATGCTCTCGAACGCGTTCACGTTGGTTATGGTTTTTGATTTCATGTTACTTTGTTATCAGCCGTTCGATTATGAATTATTAGTCATATCGCGATAAGACCTTTTGTCTCCGCCTCCAAACATATCCGGACGCTCGCCTTTCAATTCCACGTCAAGAGCGAGACCGCGCAAATTGTTCAAAAGCACATTGAATGAAGCTGGCGCATTGGACACGTCAATTTCCTCGCCTTTGACGATAGCGTCGAAAGCGGCCGATCGACCCAAAATATCGTCCGATTTGATGGTCAAAATTTCCCGCAAAGTATGAGCCGCGCCGTGGCCAAGAAGCGCCCAAACTTCCATTTCTCCAAATCGTTGACCGCCGCCCTGGGCTTTGCCGCCGAGCGGCTGTTGGGTAATGAGCGAATACGGTCCGATAGAGCGCATGTGAATCTTATCTTCCACCATATGATGGAGCTTCATGATGTACATATAGCCGACCGCAACATCCTGATCAAACGGTTCGCCGGTGCGGCCGTCATATAACTTTATTTTGCCTGATTCGGGAATACCGGCCTTTGACAGTTCCTGTTTGATTTCAATCTCGGTCGCGCCCGCGAAAGGCGGCACGACGGCTTGGTAACCCAAAATCTTGGCGGAAATGCCAAGATGCAATTCAAGGATCTGGCCCAGATTCATGCGTGACGGCACGCCCAAGGGTGTCAAAATCACATCAACCGGCCGGCCGTCCGCCATGTACGGCATATCTTCCTCCGGTAAAATTTTGGAAATGACGCCCTTATTGCCGTGCCGTCCCGCCAATTTGTCGCCTACCGATACCGTGCGCAGTTCCGCCACTTCAATATGAATCCTCTTGATTATACCGGAATCGAGCTTGTCGCCTTTTTCGCGCGAAAAGACCTTGACACTTATAACGCGGCCGCGCTTGCCGCCTTCCATGCGTTTTGAAGTGTCCTTGACGTCGCGGGCTTTCTCGCCGAACAGTGACCGCAGCAGGCGTTCTTCCGGCGTCAGCTGGGTTTCGCCTTTTGGCGTGATTTTGCCGACCAAGATGTCGCCCGGCCGGACCTCGGCGCCGATGCGGACGATACCGTCTTCATCTAGATTTTTTAATTTTGCCTCGCCGACGTTCGGAATGTCGTGAGTGGTGATTTCCGGTCCCAACTTGGTGTCGCGAACGTTTACAATAAATTCTTCGATATGAATGGAGCTCCATTTATTGCCGCGCACCACCCGTTCAGAAATTATGATAGCATCCTCGTAATTGGCGCCGGACCATGACATGAAGGCCACGAGCATATTTTGACCCAGGGCAATTTGACCGTTATCGCTTGAAGACGTATCGGCAAGCAAATCACCTTTTTTAACTTTATCGCCAAGATCCACGCTCGGTCGCTGATGTAACGCCGTGAAGCCGTTGGTGCGCGAGAAAGTCACCAGAGGATACTCATGCTCTTTGCCCTTGCTGTTTTTGATAGAAATTTTAGACGCGTCAACATGGGAGACAATCCCCTCTTCGTCCGCCAAAATCAGCCTGCCGCTGTCACAAGCCGCCTTCTCCTCAATGCCGGTTGAAACCAATGGCGCCTCGGGCACAAGACAGGGCGTGGCTTGCTTCTGCATGTTTGAACCCATGAGCGCGCGGTTGGCGTCGTCGTGATTCAAAAACGGAATCATTGAGGTGGCGATGGAAAATGCCTGGTTGGTAGCCACGTCGATGTAATCCACGTCTTCGCGCTTAATCAAACCAGGCTTGCCGGCAATGCGGATTTCCACCTCCGAATCCGTGATGCGTCCGGTTTCGTCGTAGTTGGTGGCGGCATGGGCAATCTTGAAATTTTCCTCGGCCAAAGCGTCCATGTAATGGATTTCTTTGGTGATGACGCCGTCTTTGACCTTGGCATACGGCGTTTCAATCATGCCGAAATCGTTTACAGTGGCATAAGTGGCAAGACGCAAAATAAGACCGATATTCGGACCTTCGGGCGTATGGATCGGACAAAGCCTGCCGTAATGACTCGGGTGGACATCGCGTACTTCAAAACCGGCGCGCTCACGTGTAAGACCGCCCGGACCGAGAGCTGAAAGGGTGCGCAAATGCTCCATCTCAGAAAGAATGTTCTCTTGAAGCATGAACTGCGAAAGCTGGTTGGTGGTGAAGAATTCTTTGATGCGTGCTTGCAAGGGTTTTGGCGAAATAAACTGAACCGGCATGGTTACTTCAGGATCAACCGTGGACATGCGGTCCTGGATATTGCGTTTGATCTGCGACATTCCGACGCGGATTTTCTGTTGCATCAATTCGCCGACAAAACGCACTCGGCGGCTGCCCAAATGATCGATGTCGTCTTCTGTGGCATTCGGCGTATTATTCAAGGTGATGATGTGCGAGACGATTGTGATTACGTCATCGAGCGAAATTGTGCGGATGCCGACAGCCTTCGGCTCCATGCTTTTGCCAAAACGTTTGTTGAAACGGAAACGTCCGACTTTTGAAATATCATAACGATCGGAACTGAAGATGGAGTTGATGAATTCGCGGGCATTGTCTACCGTTCCAAGATCACCGTCGCGCAGTCGCTTGTGGATCTCAACATAAGACTC
>JAGWZX010000021.1 GCA_018968805.1 Patescibacteria group bacterium
GGGCAAGTTTTCTCAAACATTCTTCTTTCCGACATAATTTTCCTTTCTCAAAGAACCTTTAACTCCGCGGAATTTATTCTGCCGAATAGCAGACACAAACAAAAACCGCCCTCACGACACAACACGAACGTTGCGTCATAAGGGCGGTTTTCACCACGGTGCCACCTTAGTTTCCGCCAAAATTTTGCTCCGCAAAATTTTGGCGCTTTCACCGACTCCGCTTGCGCGACATCGGTTATCTCTGTTACGGGAGAACCCGGGCCTTCACTATCGCGAAGGTCATCCTCTCCGGCAATAACTGTCGGAGGACTTAAGCCCAACCCCCCGCTTGCGCGGAGGACTTAAATCAAGGATTTTGCGGTTTTGAGGTGCCTGGCGTTATCTTATCAGATTTCTCCAAACTGTCAAGCTCGTGAAAGTTCTGCCCCGTAGCGAGCTCCACAAAAAACGTCGAGCCCTTGCCTTCGCCCGGCGATTCCACCCATACCTTTCCGGCATGGGCTTTGAGCATTTCTTTGGCCACGTACAAACCGAGGCCGGTGCCCAAAATATTAACCTTGGAAGCGTCTTCGGCTCGACTGAATTTTTGGAATAGATGGGGAATGGTTTCGGAACGGATGCCCACGCCGGTATCATTAATGGAAAGCCGCGCCTTGCCCTGCCTTCCGACAAGTGTCACGGTGATGCCGCCCTTGGGCGTGTACTTCACCGCGTTGTCTAAAAGATTACCGATGACTTGTTTGATCTTTCCCTTATCAGCCCGCACGACAAGAGGCGCGCTGCCAAGCGACACGCTGATCGTCAAGCCTTTCCGCTCCACCGCCGGTTTTGCTTCCGTCACCGCCTGATTGACTAGTTCGCGCAGATCAAAGACGCTCCACTCATACTTCATCCGGCCTTGCTCAATGCGCGACACATTCAGAAAGTCCTCAACGATAGTAGCCATTGCCTGGCTGGATTGAAAGATAATATGGATTGGTTCTTTTATGTTGTCCGGCACTGCCCCGTAATCGCCTTCTATCATAAGCGACGCGTAGCCTTTGATTGAAGTGAGCGGCCCGCGAATCTGGTGCGTGGCAAACGACACGAATTCGCTTTTCAAGCGATCCAATTCTTTAAGACGGTCGTTGGCATGCTCCAAATTTTCCGCAAGTTTCTGGATCTTTTCCCTGATTTCAACCTCGCGCATGACACTGCCGATGAGAAAAATACCGAAAATAACCGTGAGAAAGAGCAACAATCCGTCCACGACCTGCTCCCGCGGCGTCGTGGCCAAAAGGGCGCGGATGAGAATGAAAATCCAAAGGCCGAACGTCAAAAGTTCGGTGGTAATGACCTTTGTATCAAACAGCTGGTAGCGGAAAATGGCGTAGCCGCTGATGACGGGGTATAGGGAAAACAATATTAAAGGGTAGGGCGGGATACCGATGTTGAAAGTCAAAAGAAACACACTGCCGCCGCCGCCGAAACCGGCAATGGTAAAAATCATGATCGACCATAGCCGCCCCCGCTCTGCCGGTTCGTAAGTTTCCTTGAGACGTCGGCTTACGATCCAGAGCGCATACAAGACGATGGCGAAAAAATAAACCGTGAAGTAGGCGTAGAGAGGCCCGGGGTCAGGCACATAACGGAACGGCCCTTTGGCGAAAACGTCCCGCACAAAGTAAGAAGTGGGGGCGACCAGCATGAAGAACACGCCGGCGGCGACCATTGTAAAAAGAAAATTGCGATGACGTTCATACCGGCCGGTAACCGCGAGAACCATGAGAAAGTAGAAAAGCGGAATACACGAGGCCGCGATGTGCAAGATTGAGTCGGAAAGCATTGCGCTACCTTTGCTCGTGACCACCGCAACCATCGCGAAATATCCGAAACTCCACACCGCGGAGCTTAAATTAAGCCAAAACCAAGCTTGGTTTTCCAAGCGACGTCGGTCATGCAAAAACACGATGACGCCGGAAAGGAGCGCCGTAAAGCCGCCGAGAAGGAGCGATATGCTGTAGTAATCAAAACTGATGTTCATGGTGTGTTCAGCGCGCCGCCGGATAGTGGTATAAATAGCGATTGCCTAAAAGCGACGCCCGCGGATGTTCCAACAAAAACCGCGACAGGGAAACAAGCGAGGCGAACGTGACATTACTGCCGTGATGAGGTTCTATATGAATATCGCCTTTGTATTCCTTGCCGGTCTTTTCAAATTCCAAGAAGGCCGCCAGTTTGCCGTCAAGCGCGTATAGGGCGGACTGCGGAGAAGAACATGCCACGTGGAGATTGGCGGAACCGTAAACAGGAAAACCTTCCGGCACCGCCTTCGGATCAAAATAGCCGTGCCAATGCGCCAGTGCCGCTCCTGTCGTCTCAAGCTGCTTCGCGAACGCGGCGTTTTTATCTTTAAATTTCAAAATCGACGCCACGATGGCGTTTCCCGCCGCGTGCGCCAGCATCACTTTAGTATCAAAAGAGGGGCGGTAGTTATTGTCCAGAGCCAGGCCCTTCGGCGCGGCAAGCGACATCACGCCGCCGGCTAGACCGAGCTTGACGAGATCGCGCTCCGGCACCACGTGCGTCTTGTCGGAACCGGAACGTTGCGACAGAATGGCCACCTCGGGAACGGAAAGACAAAGCGTCTGTCCCTCAAACTGAAATACCGCGTACAACTTGCCGTCACGCAGGAAGAAATCTTTTTCCCGGCCAAGGGTCCGGTCGCCGAAACGCTCCCTGACCTTCTCGATAGCCGTTACTTCGGAAAGTTTGACCGGCAATTGCCGCGCCAAAAAACCGAAACTCATGCCGTTACGATTATCCAAATGCAATTTGCCGATAAAACGGTAAAAGGGACTGCGCCAGGAAAGATCATCGAGCCGCTTGCCTGCCGGATACAGTTTGGTTTTGTCAAACAATGCCGCCCCCTCTACCAAATCGGCCACCGCCAGCCGATGCGCGGTGTCATTGATGTCAAAATTTTTTTTGATGGCAAAATCGGCAAAACTGTGCGGGCTGATCGGCGCGACGATTTTAGGGATAAGCGCGTGCAAAACGTTTTCTTTAAAATCCCTGTTCATGGCGTAAATCGGATGGGAAGCGTTGAAGTTATAGAGCATCCAGCGGCTATCGTCCACGGCGATGACAATGTTGGTCATATGATAAGCGAACATTCCCATGGCCGTGTCAAAATGCTCAAAAAAACTGCTGTCTTCGCTGATATGAGCGGGAAAATCCAAAATAGAGATGACTGAATTGTCTTTGAAACTGCGGATGTACTCCATGGGAAGCGCCCCCGTCTTCTGTTCGCCCAAAGCGATAACGGCAATGCCTTTTTTCAAGAGACGACGCTTGATGAAGCCGCGCAGAGCTTTCAGCTCAATGTAAGAATGACGCTCCGGCAGGCGAAAAATTTTTTCAATCAGAGCAAGAATATCGTTAATCACGAGTCTCCCGAAACGTTTACCCATTTTCCAATAAGGAACGGTTTCCAGCGCCTCGTCGTAAGGAATAACGTTAACCTTGAGTTCGACGAACAGATCAGCGAGGATTTCGGCAAAATGCGCGACATTCTTAGATATGGCATGGCGATGAGGGAAAAAGGTGATATTCAGCTGATCAGCCATTTCCTCCGGGGTAAGAGAAACTTTGCCTTCAATACCGAGAATTTTTTGGAGCGCCTCTTGGCTCAACATGGAGAAATTATAGCACGGCCGAAGCGCGCGGCTCCGTTTCTTTAAAACAGTTCGGCCACTTTTCTAAGGACAAAAGCCGCGCCGGATTGGAAATCGGCCACGGTAGGTGTAGCCGCCGTCACGATTTCCGCCGGCCGTATGGGTTTGCCGAAAACGATTTCCACCTTTCTGTTTCGCAATATGGCGTCGCGAAAAGTCAGATGCCAGGTACCCTTGATTGCCACCGGCACAACCGGAGTCCCCGTCGCCCATGAAAGAAAAGCCGCGCCGCCGTGGGCCTGGCCGAGTCGTCCGTCCGGACTCCTTCTGCCCTCCGGGAAAATGCAAACATTGCGGCGCAATTTCAGAATTTCCAAAAAATTTCTTAGGGAAATTTCGTAATTCTTCTCTCCGGCGTAGGCAGGATAAGCGGCGAGCATCCTGAAAATCAATCCGCCGTAGGCCAGGCGCCGCCAACCCGAATAATTGTAAAACTTGCGGGTGCGCGACACATAATACATCGGAGAAAATTTGGCCGAAAAGAACGGCAGGGCGACGCGCACAAGAATGCCGTCCCACTCGCTAAGATGATTGGCCGCAAAAATCACGCCCGGCGGCAATGGGAGCACGTTTTCCCGGCCTTTTACGCTCCAGCCGAAAAACAACTTGAAAATCAGCAAGGTCGTCACGTAAATGGCCGACTGGAGAATGATCGGAATAATCTTAAGAGGTTTCATTGAAAAAATCCCTACTATTATACCACGTTTGCTCAATTGCGCTAATTATGATACTTTGCCGCCAGTTAGAAACGGAGGCCTTAATGCAAAAACTGCGTTCTTTTCTATTTTGGATACTGTTCGCCAGTTGGACGGCCTTCATCACCGTGCCGTTCTGGTTCCTCTGGGTCTGCCCGAGGCATTGGCTCGTCAAACACCTTAACTGGTGGGCGCGCGGCGTGATGCTGATCCTCAAAATCACGGTCGACGTGCGTTATGAAGTGCTCGACGGCCATCTCATGCCCAAGCGAGGTCCGGCGCTCATCATCGCAAACCACCAATCTACGTGGGACACGATAATCTTTCATACCATTTGCGGCGGCGACCCGTGTTTCGTCATGAAGCGAGTGCTGTTTTGGATTCCTTTTTACGGACTGCACGCGCTGAAGATGGGCATGGTTGGCATCAACCGCGGCAAGAACGGTGCGACAAGCTGGAAAAACATGCTCCGGAAAATTCCCAGCCGCCTCAAACGCGGCCAGGCTGTTATTATTTTTCCGGAAGGAACGCGCGTCCGGCCCGGCGAGTGGCGCGATTATCACAGCGGCGCGTTCCACGTAGCGAGATGCTCGTGGCAAGATTCTGCGCTCCAAACTTGTCCGGTCATTCCGGCGGCGCTTGATTCCGGAAAGTGCTGGCCCAAGATTGGCTGGCGATTACGCCCCGGCACCATCAGACTGCGTTTCCTGCCGCCGGTTCCCCGCTGCCTCGGCCGCGATGAATTCATGCGCCGGCTTGAGGAAAGCATCCGCGCCGCCGAAGCCCGTCTTGATTGATCCCGTTTCTCCAAACGGGATTTTATTGTGATTGCGGAGAATGCCCCGAAGCTCTGCTTCGGGGATGAATCCGCAAGTATCAAGACGCGTCGGCGGAGCCGGCCCCTCTACAACAAAGTTTACCCCGATGCCCCACCGAATACCCCGCCGGGGTACTCCGAGGGAACCCCTTGGGGGCGGGGGTAGGACGAGGCAAAACTTTATTTTAGAATCAAAATTAAATTTATAGTGTCTTTAAAGATACGGCTTTAGCATCCTTGAAATTTTTTTAACGTCCGCACTGCCGGGCTTCAAGACAAGATCAACCTCGCGGGTAAGTCGCGCGCAAATATTATCAAACTGGACTTTATTGATCTCGCGCATTTCCATGTTATCCATAATAATCTTGAGTTTTTCAGTGTCTTTACGTTTATTTATTTTGTCAGTCATCTTTTCCAACTCAATATATGAAATATGTTTCGCTTTTACCCAAACCAGAGTGGCCCCGTTAGGCAACTCATATACTTCATTTACACGCTCCGTCACCTTTGACTCAAAACCGAGTTTGGAAAACATTTGAATAAACGGCGCGATCTGCTCTTTACTTATCTTCACCGAGTATTCCTCACAATCATGGCCGTGGAAACAACCCTTCTTCAAAACCACTTCCGATTTACCGGAAGAGTCGGTGCGAACGCGCATATCATAATTATTCCCGCCAATCGTTCCCAAAAACATCACGGACAGACGGCGCACAGTCGGCCGTTTCCTAAACTTCTTTAGCTTACGGCGGAGGCCGGACGGCTACTTGAGAAAGTATCTCAAAAGCCAAGGCGCGAGAGGCGCTGTTTCCGCCGCCGAAGTTATTATCCATGAAATCAATGTAGTTGATGCCGAAAAGGCGATCAAACTCATTGATGATTTCCATGGTATTCTCGACGGCGTACATCACAAGCCGCTTGTCCGTGTCGCAAAAACTGCAGTCAAAGCCGCAGCCGTATGATGTCAGAAGTGGCAGATAGGCAACAGACCCCTGAATACCAAGAATGGTGCCGATTCGCCCAGCGTGAGGATTGCCGACAAAGGAGTAAAGATCCCTGAACGGAACAGGTTAATAATGGTTTCAAAATCGGGATGAAGAAAAGGATCACCACCACCGATTTTGACGTACATCACACCTAACTTCTGAATCTCTGCCGCGAGCTTCTCGATTATCATCACCGACAAAGATACTTTCTGACCGCGTCCCGCTCCGGAGAGACAGAACGGGCATTGGAGCGAACAAGCCAGCGTTATGTCGAGGTAAATCTTGAACGGAGCAGAATAAGCGTTCGAGACGGGTGAATTGTGAATAACACGCACCGATCCCTCATGTGGCTTAGATCCGACAAGCTGTCCTATCAGATCGGATTGGGCCAGACCGAAAGGAATTCGCTGTGGAGATTGCAAAGTATGAACTTTCAATACTCCGCTGTCGGAATCAAACTCCACCAGCTTATCGACTTCCTCTTCCCGTAAGGAAGAAAAGCCGAAGCTGGTGTTTTCCAGCCTTACGATTTTCATGGCTTTTCCTCCTTTTCAGTCGAGAATTCGGGGGGTTAGCAGGCCTGCTTTCAGACAACGGGCGGCGGCGATGGCCGTGCCAATCGGTTTGAGAATTCCATCGTCAGGCAGATTGATTCTTGAAGTGATCTTTCCGCCTGCTTCTTGAAATTCTTTGACTGACATTGGGTTTCCCGCCAACTGCAGAAGCAAGTCTGCGCCCAACTCAATCAGAGCAGGGTCGTCAATCGGTCTTATCTCGCCAGAAGTAAACTTTCCGGCGTAGATCAAGACATTGGTGAACGGTTTGCGTCCGACTTCGGCGCGCGGACTGCGAAAGATGATGATGGGCAGAGGCTCATTCGTCAAATCAGTGGCAAGAGATATTTTTTCAATGGACTCTGGACCCATTAAAATCGTCTTGTTGCCGCGATGATCTGTGATGCTCACGTCTGACCCAACTTCCTCAATCGCTTCCCTGTGCAACGAAGCACCCGGCAATTCGTTCGGTTCCAGTTTTCCACCAATCCCGCCAAAAGGCAGGATCGAGATACCCTCTTCGGTCTTGCCCCAACGGTGGGGCTGCTTTAAGGTGAAGCAGAAACCGAGGCCTCGGGTTGCCAACAATCCGGTCCCCAGATCCGCTTCGGGATCTTGAAGAAACTGCTCCAGCTTGTGCTCTTTCATTTCTGTATCCTCCTTAGGTTTTTGGTTGTCAACGTATCCACCAGAACGTTCTGGCTTGACTTTGTATTTTGTAGCAAAAAAACGTATTTTATCAAGGGTATTGTGTATTTTAGAAACAAATGTATTCATAGATTTAGGTAATTAGTTTGAAACGTAACCAAAATGTATATTACCCCGAATTACGAAATTCCCCAACCCGCCAAGACTCCGGCGCTCTGAATAATCACAGCTGTATGTGATTTGAAATTTTCTCACTTTGCGAAATGAAAAATACGAATAGTTGAAACAAAAACAATCAGGCAATCATGTAAGCCGGGACGGGGGAAAGGTAATCGGTCAGGTATCCGCGAACTGAACGGCAAACGGTAGAAATGAGATTATGGAATTGCTTCAGCTTGCCGAAGTTGTCCTCAATCTGCATGCGAGTTTTCAAGAGTTCAATGGGGTATTTCGTAATTTGGGATATTTAAGGAAGTCTCCCTGACCAAAACACAAAAACGCGCTTTTGAACGCGCCGAACGAAATTTTGCCAAAGGTAACATCTTGACTTATTATTTATCCACAGTGTCACCCTTGAAGGTTAACTGCAGTACGTTAAATAATCAAGACCTTTGCAACACTTCCTGTGGTGTTTGGTAATTGATTCCCATGTGTAATCTTTCGGTATTGTAGTATTTTAAATATTTTGGAATTTCGATTTTGAAATTTTCCAATGTGTTTGCTG
>JAGWZX010000022.1 GCA_018968805.1 Patescibacteria group bacterium
ATCACACAGCAAACACATTGGAAAATTTCAAAATCGAAATTCCAAAATATTTAAAATACTACAATACCGAAAGATTACACATGGGAATCAATTACCAAACACCACAGGAAGTGTTGCAAGGGTCTTGATTATTTAACGTCTCCAAGCAATAAAGTTTGCCGCTCGTCCCGTCCCAAGATAGGAACGATCCCTCGGCAGACTTCGGCGGGGGTTATCCGCAGATGCAATAAAAAAACCGCCGACTTGATGTCGACGGGTGACAAATGGATAGAAACGTCCTAGCGAAACTTCCGCACACCCTGCCAGAGCGGCAGGAAGTGGTCGTTGAATGACACCCGGGCGCACTGTTGAGCCAGATGAAGGGTGAGATCCCTCGCCTTGACGGCGACCACTAACGCCAAGGCCTCATCCAGTTTTTCGTGCCCCGTGCCGTGGCAAGCGATGATGGAGCTCTTGCCGCGCACCGCGCCGCCTCGTACCCCGTCATCCACATTTGGCTGGCGCAATTCCCAACTCGTTCGCGAATCGGGGCTTTTCCCAAGCGCCCACGCCTTCTTTTTGTTTCCCATAGAGTTGGCGCTGACTTCCTCTGCGCTCAGTCGCCCAAGTATGATGTCGTGCCCGGCAAGGCAGGCGCCGCGTAAGTCCGCAACGGAAAGCAGACATCCCCTGATTCTGTAGGATATAATACCTCGGGCTTGGTGAAATATGTCCATCAGAACTGGTGACTGCGGGATCAAGCGATCAACATCAAAGATTGATGTTCTCATAATAAGTTGTCGGTGTTCTCATGCCAGCTTTAAGCCGGCGGGTTCGGATTTAATAAAGCACACCTGCCGAGGGAATGCAAACAAAAACCGCCTCCCGATTACGTGTGTCGGGAAGCGGTTTTCTAAATCTCTATATTTATTGCAACCGATGACAGGACGGGGCCGAACTTTATTTAGGAGAGGTGCGCCGCGACCAGCTTGGTCATTTCAAACATGTTAACCACGCTTTTTCCGCCAAAGACTTTTTTGAGCTTGTCGTCGGCATTGATATTGCGCTTATTCTTGGCGTCCTGGAGATTGTGGGACTTGATGTATTCCCATAATTTCTTAACAACCTCCGAACGAGGCATCGGACCATTGCCCACCACTGCCGCCAAATCGGCGTCAACATTGAGAGGCTTCATAAACGCGGCGTTTGCTTTTGCCATGCGAGATAATTTAACTATTAATTTTTAACCCTGCGATTATAGCACACTCACTATTAATAAACACATTACCAAGACAAATTGGAAAAAAGTCAAATCACCGTATTCCCGTGTCGCAAAAAATGGTGGTGGAAGCGTATTGATTAGGCAAAACCGTAACCGAAACGGAACCGCAACGAGGCAACGCGCTTTCTCCCGCGGCAAGCAGGTAGTTGTCCGGCGGCAATGATATTTCAAACCTTCCATCCGCGTCACTTTTGAAAAAAGCGACGGCATAAGTGCGGTCGGTTTGCCGAAAAACAGCGATCCGAGTCTGATAAGGTTTTGGAGCGCAACGCGGTTCGGGCGGCACGCGCTCGACCGGACAGCTCGGGCCGATAAGGACTGCGCCGACAATCCCGGACTGCCCCGCTTGGGCCGGTGAAAACGCGACAGCGCCCGACGCGTTAACCCAAATTGAGCAGTTGAGGTAACCGGCAAAAGCAATCCAAATCAGGTACGGCAGCAAAAGCCACGCCGCCAAGCGCGATACGCGGAAAAACATAATCATGGTGAAAATTATGGAAAGCAACAAAATAACCAGTTCGGCGAACGCGACGCCGATATAGCGCCAGCCAAAGAAAATAACCGGCCATAAAATGTTCAAACCGATCTGAACGAAAAAAATTCCGAACGCCCGCCGCCGCGCCGCGAGCGGCGCGGCGGCTTTCCTCCACACCAACCAAAGCGATACTCCCATCAGAAAATAAAGCGCAAACCAAACCAGCCCAAATACAAAGGCAGGCGGATTCAAAGAAGATTTCGGAAGCGCCACGTACCAACCCTGCCAATCGGATACCATCATAACAATCGCGCCGGCGAATCCAGCCGTTCCGCACAATATCACCGCGGCGGCAAACTTAAAAAAATCATCCTTCATGCTGATATTATACACCGTTTGAACATTGACCCGCAGAAAAAACTCCCGTAATATCTGCGCCAGTTCTATGAACACACCTGTTCCTGAAGTTGGAGAAACCGTCCGTTGGATCACCGCCGAAGAAGATCCCGCAAACAAGAACTTCATAGAAGCCTTGCGCCGCGATTTTCCCGGCATCCTGAAAGTGGAATCCCATGCGGACACCCGCCAGGATTGCCCGGACAAATCCCTCATTACCATTTCGCATGACGGAGAACCGATAAGGAATGGGGTCGTTGACGCTAAAAAGGCAGGGTTGGCAAGATGGTTCTCTCCGCACTGGGTTCGCCCCACATCGGCACCGGCTTAATGTTGGAGCCGGTATTTTTTTGCTCTCGCAAAAAACCTCCGGAACATTCGCAATTCCGGAAACCGGGCGAAACGCAACAGTTAGACCGGAACAACTTTGTTTCTCGCATAAACCGCTGAGCCAATTGTCGCAGCTACGATAAAAATTTTTAGAAAATTATAGAAACCGGGCATACAAAATCAGACCGGCTATAAAAACCGCGAGTCCGAACAGCGCGCCTAGCACGTAATGGCGATTAGGGTTCTTGCGCGACGCTTCGTGGCGCCTAACGTCGCGAAAATGCGATGATCCGACGGGAAAGGGGTTTTGTTTTATTTCAATGGGTTTCAGCGCAAGCGCGGGAGGCGGCGGTTCAACAAATACCGGCGGCGGGGGCAAAGCCCCGTCCGGCGCAGGCGGTTTTTTCAGGAAAGCGATCCCTTGATCCACTACTGATGGCGGCCAGCGCAAAGCTTGAAGCATCACCCGAACCGTCCGTTCGGAAAGCGGCGGCTTGGTCTCCTTAATTTGCAGAAGGTAATCAATTTGCGCGTCGTTTAACATCAAAGACTATTATAGCAAAACATAAGGGCGGCCTGCCCGCTTTCGGGCAGGCCGCCTCACATTCCTTAAAACTTCATATTGTACCAATCTAAACCGTAAACTTCCTGAATGAGCGTGCACTCCCCTTTCGCCCAGGTGCGATTATTGGCAAGATCAAGAAGGGTGATTGCTTCTTTCACGTGTTCTTCACTTTCCCCTTCAATCTCCAAAAATGCCGGCATGCCTGGGTATTGGTCAATCTCAAACCGCCAGTTCTTGTATTCAAACGAAGCGCGCTCTTTTTCCTGATAAGCGTAACGCTCAAGGCCGATTTCCAAAAACAAATCCGCCAGTTTCTCCGGCTCGGCCACAGTGAAATTGATTTCCTTGTGTTTGCGCGCCGTTCCCAAAATCTCCGACTTGGCTTTCCAGGTCACTTCGTGTTTGCCTTCCGAATTTGAACGGATACGCAAAAACCAAGGATCCTCGCCTTCTTTCGTGCCGCGCGGCCGATACCACGTCACCGCCAGTCGCGTTTCCGAAATTTTCCGCGCTCCAAGCGAGCGCAAACGCTCCCGCACAGCACGATCGTCAATATCCAAAACTTTCGTCTCAATCTCGTAAGCCATTTTTTAATTTTATCACAACCCGGTACCATCTCGTATCTTTATAAAACCTCCTCCCGAACGCGAAGAACGGACGGATATGTACAAGGGAAAAATATGTCCGCTACGGCTCGCTATTCAATAATAATCACTTCGTGAATCTGCTTGTCTCTTGACACTTTGATAAATAAAGCGGAAAACGATCCGATAAAGACGATCAGTGCCGAAAGGAAAAACACGTAAGCGTAACCGGATATCTGCGCTTTGAGCATGATAAGCGCTATCGCCTGCTTCATCGCCTCCGGTGAGGCGGTGTTGATAATGCTGTTATGCGTCAGACTGATGGCGCTGTTTTCAATGGCCGAGTTGAGCACGGTTGAAAACACGGCGATGCCGAACGCGCCGGCGATGTTGCGGACGAGAGCCAGAACCGACGAGGCGATGCCGATTTCTTCTTCCGGCACGACCGCGGCGATCGTCGCGGTGCGCTGGGACATGCCGAAGCCCATGCCGAAGGCCATAACCGCCAGAGGAATCATGATGTCCCACGCGCTTGAACGCGCGTCAAGAAAACTCATGAGATACAGGCCGATGGCAGCCACCGCGGTACTGGCGAAAATTACGACGCGCGTATCGCTCCGGCCCGTCAATCGGCCGCCCAAAGGCGCCGCGATCATCAGTCCCGCCGCCATGGGAATAAAAAGATAGCCGGACTCGGTGGCATTGAAACCAAGAAAAGTTTGCGCGAACAGCGGCACCAGGAAAATGCTGCCGATCATGCCCATAAAGATTATGAAGTTGTTCAAGAGGGTGCTGTTGAAAACGTTGTTTTTGAAAAATTTGAAGTCCACGACCGGCTCGGGGTGGCGGCTTTCAATGAAATAAAACCAGTAAGAGAATACCGCGACTGTCGCGTACGACAGCAAACTTTGCCAGGAAAGCCATCCCCAGATAACCCCTTGGTCAAGCACCAAAACAAGAGCCGAGAGCGCTATGCCGAGAGTAATGGAGCCGAACCAGTCAAACGAAACCGTCTTTCGCTCCGAACGCGATTCATGAATGAACGCCAAGGCCAAAAAGATGCCGACCAGGCCAAGCGGCAAATTAATCAGAAAGATTGATCGCCAACCGAAATTATCAATCAACGGCCCGCCGATCAAAGGCCCGAGTACGGTTGAAGCGGCAAAGGCCGACGACCAGATGCCGAGCGCCTGAGCTTGTTCCCTGCCTTTTTTGAAAGTTACCGAAAGAATGGCCATCGCGGTGGGATAGTCGGCCGAAACGGCAATCGCCTGAATGACACGGAAAACCAGCATGCTTCCAAGATTCCACGCCAAACCGGCAAGCATGGAACCGAAAATGAAGATGGAGAAACCCCAGAGGTAAACTTTCTTGCGACCCAAAGTGTCGCCTAATTTGCCCCAGACCGGGACAAACACGGCATTGGCAAGAATATAAGCCGTGGAAATCCAGCCGGCCTGGGTCACGGTAATGGAAAAATCGTCAATGATTTTCGGCACGGCCAGATTGACAATCGTCTGGTCAAGCCTGCCGAGGAACGTTCCGAAGATCACGGTCAATAAAACCCACCAGCGCCAAGAACTTCCGTTTTCCGAATCGTTTCCGATTTTTACTTTCGACGGTTGATTTGTCACTTTCAATTCGTGTAAACCCACATCCGCGCGGACATGCCGTTCTTCAATTCAGGATAAAGAGCGATATCAAATCGCGCCTTAATGTCAAATTGGTTGACTTGCCGTTTGTCGGAAATGTTAAAGACAATATCATTCTGAGCGGCGGTAGGACTGATTTCATCAACAATCGCCTGGTATTGCTTCCCGCCGAAAGCGTCTACGGTAAATACGACCCTATCGCCCACATGAACGTTTGAAAGGCCCTTGTCTTCGTCCAGCGAACCGACCACGCGCAGAGCGGTCTTGTCAATCATCTGCACGATGGGAGCGCCGGCGGCAACTTCTTGGCCAACGGTATCGTTTGTGGCTACTATCATGCCGGCCACCTCCGATTTGATGAGTTCCGTGCCAACACGCGCCACCGGCATATGAGCGGCGACCTCATCGCCGGGATTGACGTAAATCGCGTCCAATTTGCCGGGCGCGGTCGCGCCCAGATTTATGAGCGGCGCCATCACCGTAGCCTTATCTATATAAACCTGTCCGGCAGTAGATTTCCAGTAAATAAAGCCGCCCGCCCCGCCGAGTATTAAGAGTGAAATGAGAGTCGTGAGCATCCACTGCGTCCGTGTCTGTTTTTTCTCAATTGTTTTTTCTTCCGCCAGAATTTTTTTCTCTTCGGAAAGGATTTTTCTTTCCTCCGCGATCGCGCTTGATCTTTGCGTTTCGTGATTTGCCATAATTATTTATTGGAACTCGCCGCGCTTGTAAAACTTATAATGCCGTCGCCCGGCGCAAGCCCTCCGGTTATTTCCGTGAGGCCCTTGCCTGAAATGCCGGTAGTCACTTTCGTGAGTACGGGCGAAGTGCCCGAAGCGGACATCATGACATACGTATCAGTACCGCGCAAAATAATGGAATCGCTCGGTACGGCGAGAATGTTTGTTTTTTGTTCAGTCGTGATCAGGGCGTTCCCCGACAAACCGGCCTTGATGCGCGCGTCGTCATTATCAAACTGCAGGGTCACTTTATAAGCGGCGCTCGGTCCGGTTACTGTTTCGGAACCGCTTGCCGCCGCTCCATCCGGAGTCATCTGGACCGGCGCCGGCGCGACCGTAATCACAGCCGCGGAAAAAACTTGGCCCGGATAAGCGTCTAAACCGACTGACGCCAGATCACCCGCTTTGACTTTGCCTATATCAACTTGCGACACATAAACCTCCATCTGGAATTTGCCGTTGGAAATAATAGAGACCAGCGGCACTGACGGGCCGGCAACTTGCCCCGCTTTGGCATCCACCTCCGTGACGATACCGGCGAAAGGCGCGCTAATCACCGTCTTGCCTATTTGAGCGTCGATATTTTGCACGCTGGCTTGCGCTTCAGAAACTGCCGCTTCAGCGGCGCTTATTTGGTCCGAGGTACCCGGACTTTGGATAAAAGTGAGGTTTTTTTCTGCGGTACTCAAAGCCGTTCCGGCAGCCGTAACCGATTGAGACGCTCCTGAAACGGCGCCGCGAGCCGCGCCGATACTGGCTTTGTAGGCGTCTATGGACGTCTGCGGGACCGAAACTGTCGGCACGGCGACGCTTAAAGCCTGATTGACTAAGTCTAGAAACGCGCCTGCATCATTAAGCGCATGCTCGCTGCCGGAAATTTGCGCGTCTATGTCGCCGGCCGATGTCAAATTCGCGACCGCATCAGACCAATCGGTCAGTTCTTTATTTATCGTCACCTGATCGGATTCAATGTTTATTTTAAGCTGGGTATCGGAAAGCGTCAGGTTGAAAGAGGGCGAGCCGCTTTCCGGATTGCTGAACAAAGCGTACGCTTTATTGCGCACCGCGTCATCGGCCGTGGCATAGGCCGCTTTGATGGCGGCAACCGCGCCATCCCTGGCGCCGGAAAGCGCCGTTTGATAAACAGCTACCTGCGCCGGTTTGGCGCCCTGATTTAACTCGGCCAAATTAGCTTGCGCCGCTTGGACCGCGGCCTCCGCTTGCGCCCGCGAGGCGACTAAATCACTCGCGTCAAGCGTGACAAGAGTTTCGCCCGCGTACACGGAATCGCCTACTGCGGCATTGACGCGCGCTATTCTGCCACCGTGGTCAAACGCCAGGTTAACCGATTTGGCCGGCACGACCGTGCCGCCGGCATCCACCTGTTCGGTAATGTCAGCCGGCGCCACGATGTAAACGCCGCCCGCCTGTTTGGCGCTCTCCGGTTTCTGCAGAAAGACCGCGCCGACGGCAATACCGGCGACGACAACCGAACCCGCGATGATAGCTTTGTGATGAGACAAAAATGTGATATTCATAAATATTATTCGGTAAAACCGGTTAATTTTTCAAAAATTCCGCTAAGCGCGGTCCGCTCTTCGTCTGATAATTTTGCAACGAGCCCGTCCATGATTTTGCCGAAGCGTTCAAAGCCGTCGCGCAGGCGGCGCCGGCCGGCCGCCGTGATTACCAAACGTACAACCCGGCGATCCTTCCGATCCGATGCTCGTTTGACAAATTTATCGGCAATGAGACGATCCACCACCGCCGTGGCTGACGGCGGCATCACGCAGAGAAAATCGGCGATATTTTTCATGGTGGGATTCTTTAATTCGTTGATAAAACGCAGGGTTTTAAGCTGGGTAATGGAATAGCGCAAGGCATCCGGTTCCTTCCTCATATGCTCAACAAGCAGGCCCTGGAAACGGAATAATTTTGACACTAAATTTCCGCCGTTTTTCATTTTAATTAGCTTATAAAATGATTAGACCCTCTAAGTATATACGATCTGCGGAAAATAGTCAATGCCTGGAAGGCCGCGGCCGCTA
>JAGWZX010000109.1 GCA_018968805.1 Patescibacteria group bacterium
GATACCACGCTTGGCGTCACCTTGGCAACCGCTTCGGTCAAAAGCTGGCTTTGCGACTTGTTCTCTACGCTCTGGCGGTTCCGGATTTCCTTCAAGGAGAGGGCCGTTTGGGTGTTCTCGCCGGTGATTTTGGCAATGGACGCGTTGACCGCGGCGATTTGCGTTTCCACCGCGGCGATTTTGTCGCTGAACCCCTTTTCCTCACTGGCGATGAAACCTCTCGTCGCGGTGTACGCGCCGAAAGCGCTTATCATTATCACAAGGGTTATGAGAAGAGAATAAACAAAATTTCTGTTCATATTTACATTGTATAAATTGTTTCCTCGCTGTCAAATGGGCATAATTCGCCTTACTATCCATGGAAAACGATATTATAATACTAGGCAATTTCCGCGGGGGAAAATTTTATTGTATGTTTTTCTTTCCCATCATTCATTTAATAGCTGTTTATGGTTATGCCGTGATTTTGGTCGGCTCGTTTTTCGAAGGCGAAACCATTCTTATCATCGGCGGTTTGGCTGTGGAGCAGGGTTATCTCAATTTGCCGCTTGTTTTTCTGTGTTCGTTCATCGGCACGATTTGTTCAGACAATCTGTTTTTCTTTCTGGGAAGACGGTATGGCCGGCGTTTGGTCGGACGATTCACTTTTTTCAAAAATTTTACCGCCGTTTCCGGAAAATTGTCGGGTAAAAGCGGCCCGTTTCTCTCTTTCGCCATGCGCTTTATGTACGGTTTCCGCCACCTCGTGCCGGTAAATCTCGGCATGTCTGAAATTAAAACGCCCACTTTTTTCTTCTTCAATCTTTTGGGCGGAATAACATGGGTCGTTACGATAGGTTTGCTCGGTTATTTTTTCGGCGGTTTTCTGGAAATTCTTCTTGGTCGAATCAAGCATTACGAATTTCGGGCCGTCGTGGTGATTATTGTCGTGGCAGTGCTTGGCAATATAGCTTATAAAATCATTCGTTACGGAATCAAAGGCTTTTTGAAGCGGCCGTGACTGCAGGCGGCACTGGTAATTTAACGGGAAACAGCTAGAATGGCGTTTATGAACGAGAATCTAAAGAAAACAGAGCGAAAAAAGACCACAGGTACTTCATGGGGAAAAGTGGCGGGCTGGTACGACGAGCTTTTGGAGGAGGGCCTGGGAACGTACCAGAGCGAATTAATTTTGCCGAACTTGATGCGGTTGCTGGCATTGCGAAAAGGCGAGCGGATGTTGGATGTTGCCTGCGGCCAGGGATTTTTCGCCAGGGAATTCGCGAAGGCCGGCGCCGCCGTTACCGGCGTTGATGTGGCCGGGGCGCTTTTGAATTTGGCGCGCGAGCGCTCGCCGCGCGAGATAAAATTTGTCGCGGCGCCGGCGGAGAAACTGCCTTTTGCTTCCGCTTCTTTCGACGCGGCGGCTTGCGTCCTGGCAATTCAAAATATAAAAAATGCAGCGGGCGCATTCTCCGAATGCGCCCGCGTTCTTGTTCCCGGCGGTCGTTTCGTTATTGTAATGAATCATCCGGCTTTTAGAATACCGAAGCGTTCGGCTTGGGGTTTTGACGAAGAAAAGAAGATCCAATA
>JAGWZX010000110.1 GCA_018968805.1 Patescibacteria group bacterium
GTAACCTTTGGGAATGTCCGGATAAAAATAGCTCTTGCGGTCAAACTCGGTAAAATCGGCAAGCTCGCCGCCAACCGCCGCCCCAACCCGCAAAACATGCCGTACCGCTTCCTTGTTAATGACGGGCAAGGTTCCCGGGTGTCCCATGCAAATCGGACAAATGTTGACATTGGGCCGCTCCTCATCAGAGTCATTTTTAGACCGGCAAAACATCTTGGTCTTTGTTTTGAGTTCGGCGTGAATCTCAAGACCGATAGTGGGAATGTACTTAATTGTCGCCATAAGAACTTTATCTTAACACAACCTTGAGAATTTTACTGATGCCGTCGGAAAATGATTTTATGGACGGATCATCGAGAACGGAAACCTTGAAAATCCGGCGCTTGGTCTTCTTAAGAATGTCTTCGGCTTTTTTGACAGTCGCCTCGTCCGCGATGTCGGTTTTAGTCAAAACAATGACTTCTCCTTTTTCAGCAAGACCGGCGTCGTAGCGTTCAAGTTCGGCGCGAATAGCGCGGTACGCGCCAAGCACATCTTCATTTTCAAGCGAGACGCAGTGGATAAGAAGCTTGGTGCGCCGGACGTGGCGCAAAAATTTGTGACCGAGGCCGCGGCCTTCGGCCGCGCCTTCTATCAGACCGGGAATGTCGGCGATGATGTAACCGAAAAAATCACCGAGATTCGGCTCGAGCGTGGTAAATTTGTAACTGCCGACTTTGGCTTCAGCGTTTGTAATAACATTCAAAAGCGATGACTTGCCGGCGTTGGGCAGACCGATGAGGCCGGCAGCGGCCACAAGACGCAATTCAATAAAAAATTCGGCTTCTTCTCCCGTTTTGCCCGGTGTCCATTCATACGGAGTAATGTTTACTGAAGATTTGAAATGTTCGTTGCCGAAACCGCCTCGGCCGCCGCGCAAAAGGAGCGCCGTCTCTCCCTCCTTCACCAATTCCACGACATTGCCGGACCTAAGGTTTGTCACCACTGAACCGATCGGCAATAAAATTTCCAAATCTTTGCCGTTGGCTCCGTGCATGCCTTTGTTTTTTCCGGCTTCTCCGTCAGAAGCGCGGAATTCTTTTTCATGCCGGTACTTGGCAAGAATTCCGATGTCGCGCACGGCGCGAACGGAAACCGAACCGCCGTTTCCGCCATCGCCGCCCGCCGGGCCGGAAAATTCTTTGCCCTTCTCGTGAAGCCAAGCGACAATTCCCCGCCCGCCGTCGCCGGCTTTCATTTTGATTTTTAATTCATCTACAAACATTTATTTTATGGAAAAATCCACCTAAAAAGGTGGACTGTCAAACATTCGCGCGTATCCGAAAAGCCATTGGCGTGCGGATGGCCGGAGCATTGCGCGCCAACCGAGCCATTTGCTCGACAATACCGCGCAGTGTTCCGACAGTCAACTTTGCATTTTCCCTGTCAAAGCCTTTCAGATGCAGACGCGCGACTTCACCTGTTTCCGTGCGAATGGTAGCAGTCATAAGACTTGTCACATATTAACTTTCAATTGCCTTCTCCGCAAGAGCAATCGCGCCCTCTTTACTTTTCG
>JAGWZX010000111.1 GCA_018968805.1 Patescibacteria group bacterium
CAAATGACAGTAAGTTTTTCAAAAGCATTCGCGAACGCGCGAATCCAGCCGCACATAAAACCCAAGACCGGGTCCCGCTCGTCAATCTTTTGGGTGACAATTAAAAGCCGCATAAATGTCTACGGAAAAAGATTAAAGCGCACAATCGCCCAAAGTGCGGCAAAACCGTCGCGCCAGCCGATTTTTTTGCCTTCTCTGTAAGTACGTCCGGAGTAAGAAATGCCCACCTCATAAACGCGGTAATGCTTGACGCGAGCGGCCAGTTCCGGTTCGATACCGAAACGACGCGAGACGAGTTTCCCTCTGATGTCATCCGCAACTTTCCGCGTAAACATTTTGTAACATGTTTCCATGTCTGTAAGATTAAGATTTGTCAGAATGTTTGAGAGAAGGGTGAGAAATTTATTACCGAGATAGTGCCAGAAAAAGAGTACTCGATGCGGCTGATTAGTCACCAAACGCGAACCGAAAACCACGTCAGCCCGACCCTCAATAATCGGCTGGAGCAAGTGCTGATAATCATTCGGATCATACTCCAGATCGGCGTCCTGAATGACAATTATGTCGCCCGTAGCCCTTTTTAGACCATCGGCAACGGAAGCGCCTTTTCCCATGTTAATCTTATGACGAATGGTGACCACGCGCGAAGCCGGAGCAAGGAGCGCGTCGCGAGTGCCATCGGTCGAAGCGTCGTCGACGACGATTATTTCCTTTTTGATACCGGCCGGCAAAGAAACGGCTTCCACCCGCCGGATAATTTCCGCAACGGTCTTTGCCTCATTGTAAACCGGTATGATAACCGAAAGGATTTTATACTCCGAAGCCATGGCCATAGCTTACGCCGATTTCATCTAGTTGCAACACTGCTCCGCGTGATGAATTTGGCAACCGCGTGATAAACAATAACCGCCCCTTGGCTGGCCAAAAGGAATAAAAACGGGGCGGCTGGCAGGCGGAACCGCGGATAGGCGACTACGCCGGTAAGCAGCGCGAAATAGAAAACCAGCGCTAAAAATAACACGGCATGAAAACGACCCTCTTTCGGGACAAGCGGCACAAGCGATAGTAATAATACGCACGTCCAGAAAATTTCCTCCAATGTCAATACCGGGTAATGCCGCAATTCCAAGAAAAATTCATGGAGGTGCCCGTGAAGAAGGATGTTGGTAAGGTTTGACGCGGGAATAATGAAAACGTCATTGCCTACAATGGTATTATACGCAACCTCGAAAGCTTTCACGCTGCTTGAAAGAAAGAACGGCACAGTCTTCACAATGTAAAACGCGGCGAAACTTATCGGAAACTGCCGCACATAACTCATCCATACTTTGGCAAGCGCCGGCGAATAACGCAGGTCAACGGCCTCCGCCGGCGTGACCGGCGCGATTTGGCCTTCTAGAATAAGCCGCGCCTTGTCGGGAGTGATGTTGTATTTGTAAGACAGAAATTCAGGAACATTGTACTGGTAAAAATTGAAATCTTTCACAGACGAAATTCCCCACACGCCGGACACATCCTTGTTGCGAATGACCCACGGCATAACCACC
>JAGWZX010000112.1 GCA_018968805.1 Patescibacteria group bacterium
TCAATATTTCATCTATTACTCCATACTTTTTCGCCTCTTCCGCGTCCATATAAAAGTCGCGTTCAACGTCTTTTTCGATTTGAGAAACGGGTTTGCCGGTGTTGGCGGCAAGTATTTTGTTCAAATTCTCCCGAGTTTTCAGGATTTGCTTGGCGGTAATGGCGATGTCCGTGGCCTGGCCTTCCACTCCGCCCAAGGGCTGATGAATCATCACCTCGGCGTTCGGCAGGGCATAGCGTTTGCCTTTTTTGCCGGACGAAAGGATTATTGCGCCGCCGGACGCGGCAATGCCGACACAGACAGTGGAAACGTCATTTTTGACATGATTCATGGTGTCCACGATTGCAAGCGTGGCCGTAACCGAACCGCCAGGGGAGTTGACGTATAGGGAAATATCTTTTTTCGGATCTTCCGATTGCAGGAACAGGAGCTGGGCGATGACGATGTTGGCGACGTTGTCGTCAATCGGCCCGCCTAGAAAGATGATATTTTCCCGCAAGAGACGCGAATAAATGTCATAGGCGCGTTCGCCGAACTGGGACTTTTCAATTACGGTTGGGATAAGCATGTGAGTCGAAGATTAAAAGTTGTAAGTTCAAAGCTAATACAAAGAAAGTGTAGCAGAGAAAATTGGACTTAACAAATTTATTTTTTGCACTAGAATACAATAATTCTACCCATGCGTCTGCACAATTTCTTTATTGACGAGCCGATTGGTGACAGGAATACCGTAGAAATTTCCGATTCCGGCACGATTCACCAATGGCGCCATGTTTTGAAATTCAACACCGGTACCGCGGTCGTTCTTCTTGACAACTCCGGTTTTGAGTATCTTGCCCAGTTTACGGAACTTAATTTTCGCAAAGCCGTTCTGGAGATTATGGAGCGGCGTAAAAATAAGTTTGCGCCGAAAAAAGAGCTCACTCTTTTTTCGGCGCAAACTAAAAGCGATCGCTTCGATTGGCTTTTGGAAAAGGGCACCGAGCTTGGTGTGTTCCGTTTCGCGCCCATTATCTCCGAACGGACAACAGTCAGAAAGTTTAATATCGAACGTGCCAAAAAAATCTTCAAAGAATCCTCCGAACAGTCGGGCAGGGGAATCTTGCCCGTGATTTCCGAGCCGGTGAAATTGGCCGATGCGCTTGTTTCTCTTGATCACAATATCGCGCTTGCGTTCGACCCGTCTGGTTCACCGTTTAACGATGCACGCTATACTCTAGACACCGAACGCTGTTCCGTCTTCATCGGCCCCGAAGGCGGATTTACGGAACGGGAACTCGCGCTGTTTCGCGAAAAAAATATCCCGATTGCTTCGCTTGGTACGCAAATTCTGCGCGCCGAAACCGCGGCTATCGCGGTTTCGGCGCTCGCTCTTCTCCAGTGAATTTGGAGTGGATTTGAAATATCAATTTATCAATCCAGAACCCATCCTGAATTTAAATTTCAGACCGGTTACGAATTTCGCAATAGTAGTAACAGGAAAAATCCGTTGTAACACATCCGGTGCGTACGCACCGGATGTGTTACA
>JAGWZX010000023.1 GCA_018968805.1 Patescibacteria group bacterium
TGGTAATTCCCCTCGATTGTAGCGCGATAGCTACCGAAGGGGTATTACCGATGTATCTCATCTTCTTCAAAACAATTTCATGAAAATTACCGTGGGCGCGCAAACTTATAAGAATCGGCCGGACGGATTGAACCTGGAATATGTCCTCAGGGAAGGCGGGAATCTTTTTTTCCCGAGCATTGACGGGGATGCGGCGAATATGCGAAGGTTCGTGACTTTCCTGGGCGACAAAGGCAAAGCGGGATACCTTGAGAACTTCAATGACAGCGGCCTCATGGACAAAAATGACGTTGGACATTTCCTCCACTACGGCAAACCCGGCGGGCCGTCCCGGGTCCTGTATCTGTCGTCAATTGAACCGCGGGAAAATCCTATCGGATTCATTCTGGCCAACGGCGAAAAAAACGGTTCTAAGATCTACATTGACACGAACTGGCTTCTCCGGATGCCGAACCCCAGCCGGCTGCGCTCCACGCTGATCGTGGCGCCGTGCGACAACCGCTGGGTCATCCGCACAAGCAGCCAGTTCGACTATCGGCCGATCAGGTTTTAATGATATTGTTCCGTCTCCATATCCGGACCCGACACTGGGCCCGGTTTTTTTGCGATTACGGAAATACCCAGCCCAAATTTTTGATACAAAATCTGGGCGTGTATGAATCCGCGACGGAACATTAAATCCGGCCGCGGAATAAAAGAAAAGCCGCGATCGCATTCGGTTCGCAGCTCGGCTATTCGGAAAACCTGGTTACTTCCCTTTTTACCTTAGCATAGACACGGTCACGGTTCCCCGACGCATCGATCGCCACTTTCGGAAAAGGTATGTCATAGTAGAGCCGCCAGAGATGGTCGTAAAGTTCGCTCAAATATTCGCGAAACCTCTCCATGATCACATCGTGCTGTTTCGGATAAAAGTAGACAAGCCGTTCGCGATAACTCGCCTCGCGGCGCCGCCACGACATCGCTGGTGAAATATCCAAAAAAATGATTGCCGCACCCAACTCCGCCAGCCTTTCAAGGTATTGCGCGGCAAATTTTTCAACTTCCCGACAGCCGTGGGCCTTTGCGTGAGCTACGGTGAAGATATTGCACTCGTCCAGATAAACGACCGGACGCCCGTTTTTCGCTAAAATCTTGTCCATTCGCGACAAATCGCAAGCGACAACCTCCTCCTCGTCTTTTTTTTCCATAAAGACACCGCCGACAATCAAGTTTTTGTGGACGATGATCTGCCGGCTCTCCTGAAGCGCGAAAAGCGGCTTGTCGCTTTTGGATTCCGATAGTGATTTTAACCGTTCAGCTTTGAGCCTTGAGATGATGGTGGTCTTACCAGCGGCTTGCGGCCCGGCAATGATGATAAAAGAGCTCATAGTTTTAGTGTTTTAGTGAGCTTTACTGATTAAATCCTAGACCCAAATGTCAAAATGTCAAACATTAAAAGGCTCGCCCCGCCAAAGGCGGGGCGAGCCAAAATCTTTCAATTCAATTCCAATCCGACATTATCTTTAATTTCCATTCCGCAACGGTTACTATAAGAACCGCGCGATCGGCGATTTCCGCTGAAATAGTCGGGGTTCTGAACGTAAATGCGGCACAACCTCAATATCCTTGCCCGCCCCACCGTTTGAACCGCGCCAGCAAGCGGGAAATTTTTTGCGGCGAAACGAATTTCAAATTACCGATTTTTTTGACGCGGGCGCGGAAACCGGCAAAACGGAGAATGCATTTTTTGATTTCGTTGGTGGTATCGCCAAACAAAAGATAATTGAGAAGCGGATACGTATCGGAAGTTACAAAGACCCGAGCGCTCCGATGCTTCAAGAGACCGTGCCAAAAATAACCCGCGAGCATTCCCTTGGTTTTGAAATGGAAAGCGAAATGCGGCAGCCACATCCGGTCAAATGCCCCCTTGAGAAGCGCCGGCATGGTGGACCACCAACTCGGGTAGATGATGACGAAATGGTCGCACCACTTGATGTCCTCTTGAAGTTTTAGCAAATCCGGCTCAAGCGCCTGAATTTCTTTGTAGCCTTTATGGAGAATCGGATCAAATTTTAAATCGCCGAGGTTGGTTCGGCGCACTTCGTGACCGGCCTCTTTTGCGCCGGCTTCATACGCTTCCGCCAGAGCGCCGCCCAAAGTGTTGGAATCGGGATGGCCAAGCAAAATGAAAATTTTTCGGGCAGCCATAAAACATCTACAGCGTAACAAATTTGCCTTGACTCATCAAATAAAGTTCGCCGCCCGTCCCATCCCCGCAGCAGAGCTGGCGGGGTATTGGGCGGGCGGCAACGGGGCGAACTTTGCCGTAGCGGTTGCAATAATCCAGAGATGTCCCGACGGCACGCACCGACATATCCGTTACAGGCGTTGACTTTTTGGAAAAATGGCTTATGATCTTCCGTCGGATGTCAGTTGGCAAATCATTTGATCGGTTAACCGTGCAATATGCTAAAAAATTTTGAATTTAAAATTTTTCCTACGGCGAACCACGCTCTGTTATCGGCGAGGCTCGGGGAACTGAATGCGGCTCTTGGCCCGCAACTTGCCCGTTTGGCGAGAACCGGCCGGTCCCGCAAAGTGTTTCGTGAAAACCCCCGGGGACAGTTCACGGTCGTCGGCAAAAGCTGGAAACATTTCGGCAAAATCCAGCAAGTCCTGGAAAGGCATGGTTTTGCCAAAAAACACGGGGTCTCTGTCACCCTAAAAAGCGGCGAGAAAACCCGCGTGAGAACCCGATTTCAACTGGCTAGCTGGATCGGTTAAATAATGCCCGACTCGTGAACGACGAGTCGGGATTTCTTTTGAAAAAGAAAAACCGGACAGTCGGTCCGGCAAAATTAGCTACCGCGCTTTAAACACAAAATGCCGCCATTCCCCATATTGCGGTAATGTATCGCGTACTTGGTACGACCCAACTTCACGTAGCAAGCATACTCAAGAACGCTGGCGTACCCGTCGGGGGTGGTGCGAATTGACTGCCGGCGCTTGCCTTTATGGCAAGAGATGGCGGCGGAAATTTTTTGCCGAATGCCATAAGGAATGCCCGTACACTCGGCTAACTGCCTTCTCCAGCCTGTTCGCGATAATTCTAATGTCATGCTTCCTTCACAAATCACGTGTTCTCATTATGAAATATCATGAACAGCTTACGCTGTCAAAATGGCATCGCCTTGTAAACAAACATCTTTGTACGTTTTTGTACGTTTTCGCAGCCGACCGGCGCAAAACAACCGAAGTTGGGTTTTTCCAAAAAATGCGTATAATGGGCTCGATGGATTCCGCAATCAAAAGCTTCAAAGTGAGTTTGGTTATTCCGGCTTACAATGAAGAAAACTACATCGGCGATTGTCTGGATTACGCCATTAAACACGCGGGCGGTAAATTCTGTGAAATTATTGTCGTTGATAATGCCAGTACCGACAAAACGGCGGAGATAGCCAAGAAAAAGAAAGGCGTCCGGGTGGTTCGCGAAAACAATAAAGGCTTGACCAAAGCCAAACAGCGCGGGCTTTTAGAAGCCGCGGGTGATTATATCGCATACATTGACGCCGATACCCGTTTGCCGGAAAATTGGTTTAGCAAGGCTGAAAAATTTTTTAAAGAGCGCGAAAACGCCGTTTCCTTGAGCGGCCCTTACCGATACTACGACGGATCGCTGATCCACAATGCTGTTATGACCGGCGTTTGGTGGCTCTCGGCGCCGATCGCTTACCGGATTTTCGGCCACGCCCTTCTCGGCGGAAATTGCATCGTCAAAAAAAAAGCTTTGCACGAAATGGGAGGCTTTAACCAAAAAATAAAATTTTACGGCGAAGACACCGATATTTCAAGAAGATTGGCAAAATTAGGCGACGTGGTTTTCAGAATGGATTTTTTCATCTACTCGTCAAGCCGGCGTTTCGCCAAAGAGGGCATTATCAGGACTAATTTCACTTATGCCATGAATTTCCTGTGGGAAGCTATTTTTGGCAGGCCTTTTACTTCTTCTTATTATCAGGACATCAGGACGATTGACGGCACGCCAAAAGCCGGCCTCAAGACCTGGTCGGCCATAACCGGTTTTGCCTTGGCCGGTGTTTTGGGGTGGGTCTTGGGGGTCAAAGATCAACATGAAGCCTTGCCGCTCGCCCTGTTTTACGCGGTACTTGTCTTAAACACTTTTTTCTGCGTGCGCCTGCTTGAAAAAATCATTCCGCGCGACAATGTCGGCCAGAAGATTTTTGACACTCTCTTGGTCTTGGCTTATTTCACCTCTGGCTTGAGTTTGGGCAATACGTCCGTTTTTCTGTTCTCTTCGCTTTTGCTTTTCATCATCGCCACGGCCAAATACGTTTTCCTGCTCGACGTTATCGATCAGCCGAAATTCCTGAAACGCAAAATCGCCATCGATTTGTCCGGCGTTATGGCTTTGGCTCTGGCTTTCGGCGGCGTCTTTTTCGGCGTGCCGTATTCAACATGGGCGCTGGCTGTCGTCTTCGGCCTTGCGAACATGTTGTTTTTGACGACTCATCCGATGTACAGGCTGGATTAAATTATTATAAAAAATTATCAGCGGACCTCTTTCCACTCTTTACTGACCGAGCGCTTAAACAAAGCCACCGCGATGCCGTTCGCCAGCCACACGAGCATCAGCCGCGGCCAACCGACCGCGCGAGCTCGCCTACCTTCCTCAAACACTGTGAGCGACGTGTCATAACGAGTGTGGCCGATTTTGGCAAGGCGATGAAAAAGGTCGTGGTCTTCACTCGCCACGATGCGTTCGTCAAAACCGCCGATCTTTCTGAAAGCATCGGCGCGCACCATCTGAAATTCGCCCGATCCGGTACCGAAGCGCAAGATATTATTCATAAAAGCGTTGAAGAAATTATGAAAGCCGCGGAAAAAATGGTCCGAAAACCGTTCCAGTTCCGGTAGAACTCTGATGCGGCTACCGAGAGCGACAAGTTTGGGATCGCGAGCGAAATCTTCAAGGGCTTTCCTAAAAAAAGCGTCCGGCGAAGGCACGATAACATCGGCATCAATGAAGACCAAAAATTCTCCCGAGGCCTTCTTGGCGCCGTCATTTTTACCTTGGCTTATTTTCTGGCGCATCGTACCGCTATAAACCACAACCTCCTTGGCGTAGCGCGCGGCGATAGCTTGCGTGGCATCGGTACTGCCGCCGTCGGAAACGATAATTTCGTAAGGTATATTCTTGAGACCATCTTTAATATTCTTGAGAGTGGCCTCAATGGCGGCTGATTCGTTTTTAGTCGGAATAACAATGGAAATCATATCAAAAGTTTGACTTGTTTCTGACAAAACTGGTGAATCCGAAAAATGCCGACGCCAGCAATGTCACTGCCGCCACGATGAAAGCGATTCTAAAACCTTTATCCACCAAATAATACAAATGACCGAGGAAAAAACCGACGGAAATAAGCATGCCCGTCCAGATAAAACCACCCGCGAGATTTAAAATCAAATATTTCCTAAACGGCACGCGCGTAGCGCCGGCAGCAATCAAAACCGCCAGAGCGAAACCGAACCCCATGGTAATTTTTGAAATGAATAAAATTTTAGTGTGATACTTATTGAACAGTCCTTCAATTTTTTCAAACACGGCATGCGTTACGCCGAAAATGTGCCCGAACCGCCTGATAAACGGCTCGGCCGCCTTGCGCCCTATCCAGTACCATATGATATCGCCCGCAAAATCAGCCGTTACAAGCGTGGCGTAAAGCGGCCAAAAAGAAAAATCGCCGAGGCGCAAGAGAAACCCGCCCGCGAGCATGATGACAGGTCCCTGAAAAAGCGTGCTCGCGAAAACCAGAGGATAGCGGTAGGTTGCGAGTAAAGTCAGCGAGGCTGTGAATATTCCAACCATACTTATAAAATTACCATCGTAATAAATGATAACACGGTCTCGCTGTCCGAACTATTCGTCGCGCACGATAAAACCGCCGGCCTGGAGTTTCCAGAGTTTGGTATATAAACTGTAATCGTTTCGTAGCAATTCGTCGTGGCTGCCTTCCTCAACAATCTTGCCTTTCTCAATGACAAGGATGCGATCCATTTTCTTAATGGTGGAAAGCCGGTGCGCGATGACAATGACGGTTTTGTCCTTCATAAGTTTGTCCAGAGCGTCTTGAATAAGCGATTCGGAATGCGAATCCAGACTGGAAGTGGCTTCATCCAGAATAAGGATCGGCGCGCTTTTGAGAATCGCCCTGGCGATGGCGACGCGCTGGCGTTCGCCGCCGGAAAGCTTGATGCCGCGCTCGCCGACGTAGGTACCGTAGCCGGCCGGAAGACTCAAAGCGAATTCGTCGCAGTGCGCGAGCCGGGCCGCCGCGAGCGCTTCGGAATCACCGGCCTCGCGGCGGCCGTAGAGAATATTTTCAAGAAGAGTGCGGTGGAAAAGAATCGGATCCTGCGGCACCAAACTTAGATTCTCTCGCAAACTTTCCTGTTTAACCGTCCGGATATCCGCGCCGTCAATAAGAATCCGGCCGCTCGTCACGTCATAAAGACGCAAAAGCAGTTTTACGAAAGTGGATTTGCCCGCGCCTGACGGGCCGACAAGCGCCACCTTTTCACCGGGCGCGATAGTGAGATTCAAATCGGCAAGCACGGCGCGGTTCCCTTCAAAAGTAAAGCCGACATTTTCAAAACGCACTTCCCCTTTAGGCACGGACAATCGTCCGGCGCGCGGCATGTCTTTAACTTCATGCGGCAATTTCAAAATATCCACCATTTCCTTCGCGTCCGCCGAGGCCTCGTACATGCTTCTAATGACTCGGCTGAAATCCCAGAGCCGCCCGCCCAACCCGATAAGATAAACCTGGATAAGCACGAACGTGCCGACGGTCAAAAGCCCTTCCCGCCAATACCGAATCGCGAAATAAAACATTAGAAATTCAATGCCGAAAATGAGAAGGGATTGAACGGTATCAACAACATTCTGAAGATTCCAGGCAAAACGGGTCAAACGGGCCTGGTCGTTCGCCACATCACGGAAATAACCGGACTCAGCCGATACTCCTGTAAACAGCTGAATGGTATTCTGGTTCGTAATGGCGTCGGACAGAACGCCTGTCGTAAACGAATCAAGCGCCGCCCGCTTGATGTCGTATTTCAGCTTCCAGCGCGAAAAGAAATAATTAAAAGCGATAAAGATCAGCGTCCAGATAATAAGCATTTCTGTGATCAACGGGTTAATGTACCAAAGCACGATGGCCATACCGACAAGCTGGACACCGATCGGCAAAATATCGTAAATGACCCGATCGGAAAGCACTTCAAAGGCCCGAGCGAAACGGTTAACGCGCTGGACGAGCGATCCGGTAAAATTATTGGCGTAGAAAGCATACGAATGATCGATCATGTAATCGAAAGCCTGCTGTTTTAGCTTGCCGATTACAAGCGCTTGAAAATGCGTCTGCGAAAAAGTGGAAATACGGAATGCCAGCCAGACAATACCGTGTAAAACGAGGATCAGCACGATGATATGGATCATTAAGGCGCTTCTGGCGTCTACGGAAAGCGTCGCCGTATTAAGAACGTCAAAAAATTGTTTATAGTAAACCGGCACGATAACGCCGAAAATCTGCGACACGATAACGCCGGAAACCGCGCTTATTAAGGCGAGTTTGTGATAACGCATCCCCTGCCAAAAAGCCCTGAAAGCGTCGGCGGTTGTCGCGGTTCCGACATAGGCATGGCGCGGCTTGTTGTCAAATTGTTTTTGAGAAACCGCCA
>JAGWZX010000024.1 GCA_018968805.1 Patescibacteria group bacterium
GATATGGCGCTCGTACCTTACACCACGGCCCAAGACTACATTCTTGGTATTAAATACTTCAACCGTCTGATTATTGAAGCGAAAGATGGCTTTGACGTGGCGGCTGTCGCCAACGACGTAAAACTGACCCTGCGCGAATCGCACAACATTACCGATCCGGCCAAAGACGACTTCTTCGTCCAGACCCAGCAGGATTTGGCGAACCGCCTTTCCACCATCACCTCCGCTCTAACTTGGTTTCTGGTGGCAGTCGCATCCATCGCCCTCTTCGTCGGCGGTGTCGGAATCATGAACATAATGCTCGTCGCCGTAACCGAGCGCACCCGGGAAATCGGGTTGCGCAAAGCTTTGGGCGCAACCGATAAAGATATACTCTCACAATTCCTGCTGGAAGCGGTCCTTCTAACGGGAATCGGCGGCGTAATTGGAATAATTCTTGGGAGCGGCCTCGCGTTCATAATCGCTCTCGCCCTTTCAAAATTTCTCGCTCTTAATTGGCAATTCGTCTTTCCGTGGAGTGGAGCGGCGCTCGGCTTCGGCGTATCCGCCCTCATTGGCCTGATCTTCGGCGGCTATCCCGCGCGACAGGCGTCCAAAAAATCCCCCATTGAAGCACTGCGCTATGAGTAATGAGCGCTCGTTACTTAAGACTATCGAGCACTGCCGGTTGAGATTTCGGCCCGAAACGATTCTACTTTACTAAAGTAAAGTAGAAAGAAAAATCCCCGAGACTGACTCGAGGACAAGTGGAGACAAAAAGAACAATTTGGCGTGATGTGACACTCATTAACAATCGCGCCAGGGCACCAGATGGCGATCCGCCATTTCCGGCTCAATCCCGCCATATTGTGATTTAATTTCTTCCAGTACCCGAAGAAAGATCTCGGGCTTCGCGCAGTGTTTCTCTCCATAATGCCGGGCAATAGGCTCATCCTCAAGCAGAGTGCTTAGAGAATTTATCGGCACCTTGAGTCCGTACTTATCAACCGGAACAAGGAGAGGCGTGAACACTTCCTTGTATCCGGCAATTTTTTCAACACGCGACACGCAAGCGGCGGCGTACCATTCTGCGCGGGGAAATTTGTATCGATTGCGATTACATACCTCGCGTATGGTAGCGCCAGTACTTATCACGTCATCAATTACAATAATGTTCCTGATATTCAGGCAAACCGGACGTTCCGGAAATAATTCCCCCGCGGTTACCACGACCTTGTCGCACACCAAAAACCAGCGCTCAACGTGAAGCGAGAGGAAACTCTCACAATCAAACACGGAACTCTCGTAACAGTCTGACCATTCCGCGTTTTCTCTGATTTTCGCCGCACTCCGGCCGGGAAAAACGCACAAACCGCCCGTTCGGGAGTCAAAAGTTGGGAATTGTTCTCTCAACATAGCGAACATTGAACGCTCTAGACCGATTTGCGTCTTCACCCGGAGCGTCTTTCCACAACCAGCTTCCTTAATTCCATCTGTAAGGATTGTCTCCGCATGCCGGCACCATCGACTTCTGTCATCAATAATGATTAGGGATCGGCGAGTCTCTAAGACCAATCTTTCTTTATGCATGATTACGCCTTTTTGGTTACTTATTGTTTATGTCAATGACCGATACCGACCTTTCCAAAAAGAAAAATCCCTTTTGGAAAGGGATTGAACGTGCTCTAGATTCGCGAAATATTTCAAACACAACCAATCTCTTTCCAAAAGATTGGCCGATGATGAAAAACCCGACCTTGTTTAAAATCCGGAATCATTTTATGTTTTTGTTCCTTATCAAAAGGATAATTTTACCAACTGCCTCTTCCGCATCTTTGGCTATTTCGATTTTCATTGTTTTTCTTTCATCAAGATATTCCCCTGACAACCGCTCGCTCCAACCGCCCGTGCCATTTATAGCGACCACTGGTTTTTTATTCCTGTAAGCAACAGACAGCTCCTCTAAAGTACCCGCACCGCCGCCAAGGGAAATGATTCCGTCAGAAGCCAGAACCACAAACAACTCGTCCAAACCTGGCGATTCCGAGCCAGTCAAAAATTCCACATCCATAAAGCGGTTGGAAACAAAACGTTTGGCTCCGCTTACGATACCTGCCGTTAGGCCGCCGGCCCGCCTTGCGCCCCTTGCCGCTGATTCCATAACTCCCCCCTTACCGCCAGTAACAACAGTCACGCCTTTTTTGGCCAGAAGAAACCCCACCCGTTCAGCTGTTTTATAAACGCTTTCTTTAGGACTGTTGCCTCTCGGATATTCTTCCAAACCGGCCGGGCCAATGACTGCTATTTGCAATTTGCTTTGTGGGTCTGTCATTTTGTTTTTGTCGGCACGTTCAACTTTACTTAAGTAAAGTTGAACGTAAAAAATAAATTGTATAAATATTAACCAGTTAACGTGTCACGATCTGCTCACTTCTTAACTCGTGCCAAAGCGGTGCGATAACCGCCGCCGTTTCCCTTGAGCCATTTTTTGACCCGCGCGATTGTCCTTGAACTCAAACCTGTTTCGTGAGCAATCGCGTCATAATAAATATCGGCCTTAAGCAATTCCGCCGCCCGGATACGATGACCGAGCTCAATTATTTCATTCTCGGTCAGCAAATCGCGCAAAAAACTTTTCATCTCAATTTCATTTTTCATCGCCAAAAACGCCCGGCACAAAAACGCCGTATTGCTGTTATCCCAATTTCCTCCTTTGCTTTTCTGTTTTTTCATAAAAGACGACGGTTAATTGTTGGAGGTTGCTCAATCCGTCCAACTTTACTTAAGTAAAGTTAACAAATTATGGAAATAAAGTCAAGCACTCAAACTTTATGATGATGACATCAGTAAAAATATCCCGGCCTAAAAACAGTTAAAATTCTTTGGTTTCGCCGGATTTGATGATTTGAAATTCAATGTCAAACGGCTTAAGCAGGCCGGCAGGCAAGCGATCAATCAGCGCGAGGCCATGGGAGTTGAGCATACCGTCATGGACGGGAAAACAGACTTTCGGCTTGAGCGACTTGGCGTAGTCAATTGATTCGGAAATTTTGAGCCACGGCCCGGCCATCGGCAAGGCAAGGATTTCAACGGGTTTCTTGGGATCATAAAACGCGTCGCCGGGGTAAAAAAATCGATCGGCGACGAAGTAGCCGGTATTTTGAACGGGTGTGACACTTGGATAAATCGGCGCATGAGTTTTACCGAAGCCTTCGATAGCGGTGCCGGCAATCATTTTCCTTGCGCCGTCTTCCAGAATTTCATAAGTAATTTTTTCGGCGTCTAAAAGTTTACCCACGGCGCCGTTCGTAAAGATTTTGGCTTCCGGGTTATTGGCTAAAACTTTCTTGAGCGATTCAAGATGAAAATGGTCTTGATGTTCGTGGGTAATCAAAACGACATCAATATTCTTCACTTCATTCTCAAGGCTGGAATACGCGCCGGGGTCGGTCATGACGCGCAGACCCGAATCCTCGACAATCATACAACAATGGCCAAGCTTGGTTATTTTCATTTCTCCAATTTAATCGCCTTTATGTATTCGGCGAGCTTCGAACCGATCTCCGGATGCTTCAAGGCCATGTGGATATTGGCTTTGAGGAAACTGAATTTATCGCCGGTGTCGAGCCAGGTGCCGGAGAGAAGCCGTCCGTAAATTTCATGACCGCTTTTGAGCATTTCGTCAAAGGCATTGGCCAGGCGCAATTCTCCGGAAAATTTCTTGCTGACGGCCAGATCAGCCAGAGTTTCAAAAACCTCTGGCGTAATGACATATTTGCCTGGCGCCACTATCGTTGACGGCGCTTTTTCCGCCGACGGCTTCTCCACAAAGGCTTTGATGCCGTAGTGGACATCATCAATCTTCTTGCCGTCAATGACGCCGAATTTCGCCACCTCACTTTTGGCAATTTCCGCAAGGCCGACAATCGGCGCGTTGAATTTTTCAAAGGATTGCAAAAGCTCCTTGCTTCCCGGAATGGAATTGTCAAAAAGACAGTCGCCGAAAACCACAAGCACGCTCTCATCGGGCGCGATAAGCTTCCGGGCCTCCAAAAGGGCCTGGCCGTCGCCCAGAGCCTGCTTTTGGCGCACATAGGAAAACGAAGCTAGGTTGGAAATATCGCGGATAAGCTTGGCCAACTCCGGCTTGCCCTGCTTTTCCAATACCGACTCCAAACCGGGAGCGACATCAAAATGGTCCTCAATGGCGCGCTTCTCGCGACCGGTGACGAAAATTATTTCTTCTATACCTGCGGCGACAACTTCTTCCACAAGGTATTGAATGACGGGCTTGTCCACGACTGGAAGCATCTCTTTCGGCTGGACTTTGGTGGCCGGTAAAAACCTGGTGCCCAAACCAGCCACCGGAAGAATGGCTTTGGTGATTTTTTTGATCATAGTTGTTTGTTAGTATAACAAAACCGCCGAATTATGTAACTTCTCACCGCGCGGCGAAATTACCTAAATACAGCTTTTTAAAATACTCGTAACGCCATGCCGCGAGTTTGCTTGACATGACGGAAGTTTTGCCGTTAATGCCGATTCCCTTCCCCTTTCTTCATGTTGGCCGTCTTAACGCTTGCGACAGATAACTGCGAGCATGTTGCCGGAACCAGCTCCGTCGCGGCGCCGGGAAAAATATTTTTCAGAAAGACAATAAGTGCAGTCGAGAGAAATTTCAATTTGCGGGTGCGGCACGCCGAGTTCCTCAAATTGGAACGCGGCAATTTGAGGGAGATTGAGAAAAGCGCGGCCGTCCCGCCGCTTAGGCGGGACGGCCGCTTCATAATCCCGAAATTTATCCGAAACTTCCTCGCCAACTTCAAAATGGCACGGCCCGATACCCGGCCCGATACCGACCAGAAAATCCTCTGGCTCTGAACCGAATTCTTTCCGCGCTGTTTCGCTAAATACCCGCGCAATGTTGCCCGCAAGTCCCCGCCAGCCGGCGTGCAAAATGCCGATAACGCCCCGCTTGGGATCATAAACATAAATCGGCAAACAATCGGCAACAATGATCGAAAGCGCCGTATCCGGAAAATCAGTTAAGAGGCCGTCACACTCCGCCATCCGCGCATCGCTATCATCCCGCACGATTGATACAATCGGGCCATGCATCTGCTCGGCGTAAAAAAGACGATTTGTCGGGATGCCGGCACTTTCTGCAAATCTCCGGCGCGCCTCGACCGGCCGCATCGAGCCGCCACTACTCTCTGAGAGAATCGCGGTAACTTCGGAAAAGGGTTCGAAAATTTTAAAAAAAGATCGAGTCATTCTTCAAGTATAGCAACAAAAACCAAAGAAAAACTCGTCCACTGGGTTGGACGAGAAACGCGCAAACATCTTAAGAAAGAAAGGCGGCGACGCTTAGCGAAGCAATAGCGCGGCTGACTACGCAACTGAAACCTCTGTCCATAACGGCATCCCGTTCCCCTGCGCCGTCAGCCACGGCAATGATACGCGTGTCATTATATCCGCCGCGGCGCAGTTCCTGTACAAAATCGGCAACGCCGGGAACCGTCGCGCTGACCGCGAAAACGCGCGGCGCGGCGCCATTAAAGTGTTCTCTGGCTTCGGTAATGGTATGGACCACCACCGCCTCGCCAGAAATTCCTTCAACCCAGCCCGTTTTCTCACCGGACTTCTCACCGGACGGAGGAACAAGAACAACTGTTTTCATAAGCACGGAGGGTTTAACTGCCTAAAAGAGTAGCACAAATAAAAACCGCGCAATGCACACTATCCTAAACGATTTTCCTCCAGGACGGCCTTGGCGTATTTGTCCAAATGAGCCTGGCTTTTGAGCTTTGAGAGCGTCAACCATTTATATTCGGTATTTTCTTTTTTATCCAAAACAACCTCGCCGGAAGCGTCGGCAACATAGGTCAGCCGCACCACGTGCTTTTCGGCGTTAGGAATAATGTCTTGAGCGGCAATGAGCCGCGGCTCGGAAGTGATGACAAGGCCGGTTTCTTCGCGCACCTCGCGGGCAAGGTTTTCCATAAGATTTGTGCCAGGGTCAATCCGGCCGCCGACAATGTCCCAAAAATCTTTAACGTCCGGATATTTTTCCGGCGAACGCTTGATCAAAAGGTATTCGCCGTCTTTGTTGCGCAGAAAAGCTTTGACGCCGACTTGAAGAATCATACCGATGAAAATTGTGCTTATAATTTATGGCCGTGGTTATTTCTCTCCATCATCAAAATGTCATAACCGGACATTGCCCTGTCTTCTTTTTTGACGCCAAGCGAAATGAAGAATTCAAACATCTTTTCCTGCACCGCTACCGAATCCGCTTCTTCCGTAAGTGTTTCCATTTCGATAAATGATCCGAGTCTTTCCACTTCGTCAATGCAAACTTCCGAGCCGTTATAATTCGTAATTTCCCGAACCTTGTTCAGACGCGCCGCCTCTTTGAAACCCATAAGTAAAATCGCCCGCTCCATCTCATCTTTAGAACTAATTTCAAGTTCATGCTCAATGGCATCCAGATCATTGGCCGTACGTTTTTTAATGGTGAACAAAACTCTGCCGTCGTCTCTTGTCCGCAAGCGCAAAAAGAAATCGTTGCTACGGAAATCTTTCAGCGAACCGATTTTCTTGGCATACACCACGTCCTCCTGACGAATCGGTTTTTCAAACACACAGCCGAGCACCGAGAGTTTTTTCTTAACCGCCTCTTTGTCGCGCAAACGCGCTTTTATTTCGATCTCTTTCATTAAAATGACTGTCTTATATAAAACGGCCAGGATAGATCCCGGCCTATGGCGGACTCAGTGAGTGCGTCACTGCGGAAGTTCCGCTGGGATACCGTGTTCGGCCAACTTTGACCGCAGAAGCCGGATCTGGTCGCTATTCAAGCCCCATCTAACAACGAAACTGAACTCTTCAGAACCTGGCTGGTGCGGTCTCTTGAGAACCGAGCCGACAGTGTCCTTGCTAAGCCGGTGCATTTGCATAAGCAACGGCTCAGGCAAACCAAGTTGCTCGATTGGAGCTTCCGGCGCGATGGTGGTGTTAATAAGATAACTCCTGTGTTGAAGTCAACTAACTAGCAGTAAGAATACACCCACACTCTGGTTTGTCAAAAATGGGAGATATAAGGGAGTCGGACCCTTGATTGCAGTGCCACAGACTGCCGTGTTACCGTTACACTAATATCTCCATGAGTTTCCTCCGCTCCATATTGTCATGATGAACCAGATGGCGGCAATTATGGCATAACCACACCAGATTATTCAAATCCCCATTTCTCCTATTCAGATCAATGTGATGAACTGCCAAAACGCGGGGTTCTGCAATTTTACACAACGCACAAATCTTTTTAACCGTGCTACTGTCTAAAATATGTCTGTAAGATGAAAACTTGCGCTGCCAGTTCCAATGTCGATCCCCGCTATATTGCACATTCCTCCATTTTGTTTGACATGATTTACTGCAGAAAAATTTCTGGCTTGCCGAACGACTAATCTTTGATGGCACTCTGAAAGACTTTTTTCCGCATACAGCGCAAGTCACCTCAATCTTTTTAATCATATCGAGATAGTGGCATTTGGCGGAGCAATACTTTCCCCACCCTCTCTTAATGTGGCAAGGTTTTGCATTAAATTCTTTGCTGCAAGTTTTACATTTGACAATCGGCATAAAATCTAATGGCCTTAAATCGTTTTAAACTTCAATCGGAAATCTGCATGGTG
>JAGWZX010000025.1 GCA_018968805.1 Patescibacteria group bacterium
GCGCCGCGCCGCCCGCCCCACGCGAACCGTAACCCCCCGCGGCAATGCCCGGAACGCGTCCTCGTCAGTCAGCGCGTCACCGATGTAAATCGGCAAAAACTTGCCGCCGAAATTTCGCCGGACATATTTAACAACATGCCGGACAATGTCGCCTTTATCCCAAAAATCGGGCCGCAGTTCAAAACTTTTATTATCGTGGTCCAGCCGCAAACCGTGAGCGCGCGCGATCGGCGAAAGAATCGCTCTCGCCTCATTCTCAAAACGCGCCGCGGCCGGTGCGCCGAGCCTTCGGTAATGACAAACGATGCTGACTTTCTTATCTTCAAGAAACGCCCCCGGATAACGCGCGAAAATCGGCCTGATTTTTGTCTTGGCGAGCGTAATGCCCCGTCGCATCTGCCGCGGCACCGCAACATTATCGCGTTTGCCGCCGATCTCCCACTCCAAACCGTGAGTGCCGGAAAAAATCAATCCGCGTCCAGAAACTTTTACCTTCGCCATGACATCTTTAAGCATCCTGCCGCTTATAATCGCTATTGGTGACACACGCGCCAGGCGCCGCAAAGCCCTCCGGTTTTGCGGCGCGATCACCGCCGCGGACGGTACCGGCACAATCTCCGAGAGCACGCCGTCAAAATCAAGCATGAGCGTTACCTTTCCCGCCCTTTTTATTTCCGCAAAAACATTTTTCTCGCATTTCTTAAAATCCTTCATCTCCTTACAGCTTTAAGCTAAAAGCTTGTCGCCGCCTTAATCAGCTCCGCCGACCAGCGGTAGATGTTGTAATTTTTGACCGACTCGCGCATGGAATGCATCCGCCGCTTCTGCTCGGCGGCAGGCATCGTGAGAGCGCCGTAAATGGATTCGGCAATCTGCTCGCCGTTGTAAGGATTGATAATGAGCGCACCGGCTAGACCGCGGGAGGCTCCGGTGAACTGGGAGAGAATCAAAACGCCCATTTCATCGTCTCTGGCGGCCACGAATTCCTTGGCCACCAAATTCATGCCGTCGTGCAAAGACGTGACAAGGCATACGTTGCTTAAGCGATACAGCGGCGCAAGCTCTTCGTGGGTGTAATGTTTTTTCTCCAAAACAACCGGCCGCCAATCTCCTTCGGCAAACTTTTTATTGATCCGCTCGGCCTCGCGCGTTACCGCTTCGTTGTACTCTCGGTACTTGGCCACCGCTTCGCGGCTGGGTGGCGCAATCTGAAGGAACGTGAACTTGCTCTTGTAGTCCGGATGTTCGTCCAGAAAAAGTTCCACGCCCTTCAATCGCTCCAGGATACCTTTTGAATAATCCATGCGGTCCACGCCGAGGGCGATGTGGATGGTGCCGATACCGAGTTTTTCCAGGACGCTTCTGTCCGCTGGCAACGCGGGTTTATCGCTCGCAAAAGCGATGCTTATCGGAAAAGGCTTGATGTACGTGGTATGATTGCCATGAGTGATCGCAAACCGCTCCAAATCAATCATCGACTCCATCTCCTTGCCGACGGTATCCATGAAATTATTGCAATACGCTTGAGTGTGGAAACCGAGAATGTCGGCGCCGATCATGCCGGCGATAATTTCTTTGCGCCACGGACAAATACTGAAGGTCTCAGCCGATGGCCAGGGAATATGCCAAAATAAACAAATTTGGGCGTCCGGACGGCTGGACTTGACAATTGCCGGCAAAAGAGCGAAATGAAAATCCTGCACCAGAATAAGCGGCTGGTCCACGTCTTTGATTTCGGCAAGCAGAGCTTGGGCGAATTTATTGTTGACGCGCCGGTATTCTTTCCAATCTTCCTTGCGGAAAATCGGCCGAGTGTGAGCAAGATGGCAGAGCGGCCAGAGCGCTTCGTTGGAAAATCCGACATAGTGGCCATTAACCTCCTTTTCCGAAAGCCAAACCCGTTTCAAGGTGTACTTGGGATCGTCGGGCGGCACTTGAATTTTGCCGTTAACATCGGCCGTTTCGCGATCGGCGTTGCCGGAACCGTGGGCAATCCAGGTGCCTCCGCAAGCCTCCACCACAGGTTCAAGGGCGGTTACCATGCCGCTGGCCGGCACTTCCGCGGTAATTTCATTTTTAGTCTTGCTGTGAATATACGGCTCGCGATTGGAAACGAGAAAAATCTTCCGGTCCTTAAGATAGGCTTTGATAAACTCTTTAAGCCGCTCGGCGGTCCAAGGCGTCTCCAGTTTTTCCAAACGCATTCGCGCTTCCTCGGCGGCCGACAACCGCGCCGCCAAAAGACTCTTGGTCATCTTGGAAATTTCGCCGACCAACGGCTTAAAAAAAGCGTGTTCTCTTATGCCCTCCAAACCGGCGCCGGTCTCGCCGCGAGTGCGCGCGGTCTTGACTGACTCCACCAGATTATGAAGCGGCCGCAGAATAATCAAGCGTATCAACAGCGCCAAGATCAGAAGAAAGACCAGAAGAAGAATCAGAAAGCGAAGCGCGCTACCCTCCCAAATCTGAGCAACATAGCTCCCGATATAATCGGCGCTTTGGGCGACCAGAAGCACTCCGATCACGGCGCCGCCGGTATTGTGAAGCGGCTCGGCAAAAAGATAAAGATTTCTTCCATAAACCTGATCGTAATCTCCTTTCGCCGCGTCATTCGCGATGGCATCGGCGACAAGAGGCGGTGTAGTGAGGATGGCTTCCGGAAAATCGGTCGAGGCGGCTACGTTCTGGCCTTTGCTGTCGTAGACAGCCAGACCCGCGAGGCGCGATCTGCCGGTAAATTTGGCCAACAGACCCTCAAGGGATTTGGCGGAATTCACCTGATAAGACGGCTCCACCGACTCGGTAAGACTGTCGGCCAAAAGTCTGGTCCGATATTGCAAATCAGACGACAGGTTTCGCTCTTCCTGCAGGGTCTGCTCAAACGTGAACGCCGCGGACAATATCACGACCAAAACGACAACCAGAGCGGAGATAATGTAGATCTGACGCATCTTCATATTTTCTTATTGTGGCATAAAAATGAAAATCGCAAAAGTTCTGTTACAATGATTGGATGAGAACGCTCGGGATAGATTACGGCGGCAAGCGCGTTGGCATCGCGATCTCCGACGAAAACAATGCTTTCGCCCTGCCTCTTGCGGTACTGCCGAACGACCGGCGGTTAGTCGCGTCTGTGAAAAAAATCGCGGCCGAAAAAACCGTTGGCACGATAGTTCTCGGCGAATCGAGAAATTTCAAAGGCGAACCCAACGCTATCATGAAAGACATCGAAAAATTCAAGGATGAGCTGGTAAAAGAAACTCATCTTAAGGTGGAATACGAACCCGAATTTCTAACCAGTGCCGAAGCCGCGCGCGTTCAAGGCAAGACCAAAATGCACGACGCCTCCGCCGCCGCTCTGATTTTAAAAAGTTATTTGGATAAACAAGCAAACCAAGGTACTATACAACTCAATCATGGTTAACTTAGACGAGTTCAGGAAGGTGGAACTTCGGATCGGCCGCATCGTTTCCGCGGAGAAAGTTCCGGACACCGAAAAACTTTTGAAACTGGGAGTGGAATTCGGGGAGAAAAACCCGGAACCGGCCGCGCCGTCCGGAGACGGCGCGGCCGGCCGCCCTCTCCCCGACGTCCGCCAGATTATTTCCGGCATTGCCCAATCTTATCCTGATCCGGCTGTTCTTGTAGGCGTGGAATGCCTTTTTGCCACCAACCTCGAACCTCGCGCGATCAAAGGCCTCGAGAGCCGGGGTATGATTCTGACCGTTGCGGACGGAACGCGGCTTTTCTTGCTCTCGCCCACCGGCGCCGTCCCACCGGGCACGCAAGCACGCTAGCGATGTCTGATAGCCGAATTAATAATCCCATACCCCCGACACAACAAACCGGCCATTAAACTTTCCATTAGAAACCAAACGCCTATCACATGCACCTCTCCTATCTATTAGACCCGCTCTTTCTGGTCAAAACCCTCGGCACGGCGGGGGTCATTGCCATCATTTTCGCCGAGTCCGGTTTGTTTTTTGGCTTCTTCTTTCCAGGCGATTCACTCTTATTCACCGCCGCTCTTCTCGCGGCCGAAGGCTATCTGCCTCTCTGGCCGCTACTGATCGGCTGCGTCTTGGCGGCCATTGCCGGAGATTCGGTGGGGTACGCGTTCGGGGTCAAAGCTGGACACAAACTTTTTATCCGCGAAGACTCTCTCTTCTTCCGCAGAAGCTTCGTTGAACGCACACAAACCTTTTATCAAAAGCACGGCAAAAAGACGGTCGTGTTGGCGCGGTTCATTCCCATCGTGCGCACTTTCGCGCCCATTCTTGCCGGGGTCGGAAAAATGAACTATTCGGTCTTTCTCTCATACAACGTGGCCGGCGGCCTTATCTGGAGTGTCGGCAATATCACCCTGGGCTACGTACTCGGCCGGACGATACCGAACATAGACAAATACGCCACCCCCATTATTATTGTCATTATTGCCATATCAATGCTTCCCGGTCTTTTTGAATACGCGCGCTCCCGCCGGGCCAATCGATCCGGCGCGGACAATAATCCGAGATAGCATGGGGAACACGCGGGGGATGTTTTTGATATAATTTGCCGGTCATGAAAAAGTTCACCGAACTTTTCCCGGTGCCGAAATTTTTGGAAATGCGCCCGGCGGGGCTTTCTTTCTCTTCCAGCGCCGCCCGCGCAATCGCACTAAGCGAAAAAGGCGCCGGCCTGGCGCTCCAAACATTCGGCGAGCGCGGTCTTCCTTCCGGAGCGATCGTTGACGGATCGCCCGCTGATAAAACGGCGCTTATAGAAGTTGCGCGCGATCTGCGCCGAGAGCTCGGCCTGCAATTGATAAATCTCTCCATACCCGACGACAAGGCGTACGTATTCACGGTCAAATTGCCGAAAGAAATCGGGAGCGCGCGTCAAGCCGTTGAGCTGCGCTTGGAAGAAAACGTACCGCTAAAAGCCGAGGAGACGGTATTTGATTACACGCTCATTAAAGGCGGGCCCGCCGAGGAGTGTCTGGCAAGCGTGTTGGCCCTTCCAAGCAAAGAAGCCGCAGACTACGTTGAGATCGCCGAGACGGCCGGCCTGCTCCCCGTCGGGCTGACAATCTCCGCGGACACGACGCGCCGCGCCATCGTCCCAGATGACAGCCGCGGGGTGATAATCGTCGCAAATCTGGGCGCACAACGCGCCACGCTGTCTATCGTAAGCCGCGGCGTTTTGTGTTTTACCATAAGCGTTCCCATTGAATCATTGTCTTCAGAAACGACTAAACTCACCGAATACTGGCAGAGCCACAGACCGGATACGGAAACCGGCACGGTGGAATCGCTAACTCTTTGCGGCGAAGGGGCGGCTAAAGCCGGTCTGGCCGAGGAACTATCCCTTTCTCTCTCGCTTCCTGTTTCGCCAGGTAATGTCTGGCAAAACGCGTTCCCGTTTGACAAGGTTATACCGGCCATACCGCGCGAACAATCTCTTTCATACGCCGGCGCGATAGGCGCCGCCCTCATGTAATACCATGGCCACCTTCAATCTTCTTCCTCAAAAAAAACAGGATATCGTGACCCGCGAATATAAGCGCCGGCTTTTGGCCTTCAGCTTTCTTCTATTGTCATCACTTGCGTTTGCCGCGATCCTCGCTCTTATTCCCTCCTACGTCCTGCTATCGCAAAAGGCCGCCGCCGCCGAAAAGATCGACTCCGCTCTTTCTTCGGCCGTCACCGCGCTCGGCAAAGATTCGGCCGCCGAAAATCTCCGGCAGGCCGGCGCGGAAATCAGCCTGCTCGCGCGAGACCCCGCCTTGTTGCCGGCCCATGAACTGATAAATGCCGTCATCCGGGACAAGACCGGAAATATCGTTATCACCGGAATCCGCGTGGAATCTGGAAGTCTGGGCCGCACAATCACAGTCCTGGGGAAAGCCGCCGACCGCAACGCCCTCGTCGCCCTCGCAGACGCGCTCAAAAGCGACAAATCTTTCAGCGCGGTCAATGTTCCCGTGTCAAATTTCACCGCCGCTTCCAACTTGGATTTTTCCTTGCTGATTTCCGCGAAATAAAATGGAAAACTACCGTCAAACGAAAAAGGTCATGGTCGGAGCGCTTGTGGCTTTCATCGTGAGCGTTTCTTTATACGGCCTTCTGTTCGCGTTGATTTTTGAACGAAAAAGCGCGGCTGACGCTCTATCTGCCGCGACAGTGGCGCAATTGGCGCAAAAAACGCAGTTCAACTCCTTGGAGTCAACCGCGGCGGAAACGGCCGGATCTCGCGACAAGCTCAGCGCTTATTTTATCCAGCCTGACGGCGTCGTGCCGTTTCTCAACAGCCTTCAGTCGCTTGGCGCGGCGGACAATTTGGCGATTAAAATGAGTTCGGTGTCAATCGGAGAAGCGGCTACGTCGAGCAGTCTTGTTGAGGAAGTTCGCGTCACCGTGCAAACCGCCGGTTCTTGGTCGGACACGTACCGCTTCCTCACCCTGCTCGATCTTATGCCGATGCCGCTATTTATTGATGACGCCGATATTGAAAAACTGTCGGGGAACGCCGGGGGCCTTGGCCAAAAAACGCGCGGCGCGGAAGAATGGCAGGGTTCATTTACTCTGCGCGCCTTGAAACTAAAATGAAAATACTTACACTGGAACAATTCTTGCGCCGCCATAAAAAAGACGAACCGCGCGAAGCGCCGACCAGGCAAAGCCGCGCTCTTTTGCATTGGAAAATTTTGGTCGTCGCTTTCTTTCTGGCCAGTGCGTGGGTAGTGGCATCCAGTTTTTGGGTGTACCAGGAAATCAACCAGGGTCCGGACGCCGCAAGCGCGCCGCAAACCGATAACGCCAACCTGTTTAAAACCGAGCTTAACACTGTCATCCAATACTATGACTCGCAAAATACCGCCTTCCTGGAAGTACAAAAAAATAAACCGAGTTCAGCCGACCCGTCGCTTTAACTTTCAAAAATCCCTTGTTTGGTGTAATTTGTAGGCGAAGTCCCCATAGCTCAATGGATAGAGCAGCGCTCTTCTAAGGCGTTGATCCGGGTTCGACTCCTGGTGGGGGCACCAACATTCAAAAACCCCGCTCTGGCGAGCGGGGTTTTTGAATGTTGGCGGTTATCCGGAAAGATGCAATAAAACCCGCCGACGGCAGAAAAATCAGAGCGGCAAGTCGATGGAGTAGAAACCCGGACCGAGGAAAAGCAGAGAAACGGTTATGAGGAGCAGGAGAAACAAGAAGCCGGCTGACGGTTTGATGGCATCCGCATTTTTTGATTTGGCGATTAAAGCAATAAGAGCCAGAACGGAAAGGATGGCCGCCGCGATCTGGAGGTAGAAACCGACAAATAGAAACACGCCGGCCGCGATCTCGACAACCGCAAGAACAGACAGCCAGAACGCGCCGGGACGCAATCGGGCTCGCTCAAATGCGGCAGATTTTTCATGCCGCCGTCGGGAAAAGTTCAGATAGCCGAAAGCTAAAAACAAAACGCCGCTGACCAGCCGGAACACGAACGGCACGGCCATGTTGTATGAAAGCAGGATTGGAAAAACGCTTAACATGATTTTGCTTTAGTCCGATTGTATCATAAGATGTGCGGCATGGAAAAGCGCGGTTTTAAAAACATAATCGTGCTTGTGGATGTGCGG
>JAGWZX010000113.1 GCA_018968805.1 Patescibacteria group bacterium
TGGGTCCCAACGGCTCTGCTGAATCAAATGGAATTCGGCGAACAATAAAGGGCGATAAACGCATTACCCGCTTCGGTAAGATTTTAAGGTTCACGAAACTTGATGAACTACCCCAACTTTGGAACGTGTTTATGGGGAATATGAGTATCGTCGGACCCCGCCCGGAAAGACCGGAAGAATTCGAAGAACTCATATCCCAATTACCTTTTAATGATCTCCGTTTGCTTGTAAAGCCGGGTGTTACCGGTTGGGCCCAGATAAACTACAAAGCTCCAACCGATCTCGACGAGCTTCGGGTCCGTCTGGCTTACGACCTTTACTATATTAAAAATCGGTCGGTCGTCCTCAATCTGATAATCGCCTTAAGGACGGCGAAGGAGTTTTTTGGCCAAGCCGATGAAAGATAAGCTCAAAAACTTTTTTCTTAAAAATCGATCTATCTCCCAAACCGTCGCTAAAAACACCTTTTGGCTCTTCACGGGCGAGATTTTCGCCAAGACATTCCGGGCGGCCATCGTCATCTACGCCGCCCGGGTGCTGGGCGTGGGAAGCTACGGCGTTTTCTCCTATGCCATCACCCTGGCCAGTTTTTTCACTATTTTTTCCGATATCGGCCTGAATGCCATCCTTAACCGCGAGACGGTCCGCCAGCCGGAATTGAGGGAGAGATACGCCTCGACTACTCTTTTTATCAAGCTCTTTCTTATTTTAATCGGCGTCGGTCTCATCTTCGGTTTCGCACCAGCTTTTACTAAAATTCAGGGAGTTGGTTTCCTCTTGCCCGGCGTCGCCGCCCTTTTTATTTTCGACAGCCTGCGTGAATTCGGCTACTCCCTGAATCGGGCGATGGAAAAAATGGAACGGGAAGCCTTCAACCGCTTTTTTACCAATTTTTCCATCGCCGGCTTGGGCTTGTATTTTCTCATCGTCGCGCCAAGCCCCAAAACGCTTATGGCCGCCTACGCCATCGGCAGCGGTCTGGGCGCCCTGATCATCATTTGGACCCTGAGGGAATATTTCAAAAACCCTTTTCTCAATTTCACCGCCAAGCTTGTCCGGCCCATATTCTCGGCCGCCTGGCCTTTCGCCCTAATGGGACTTTTGAGCGTTATTATGATTAACACTGATACCATCATGCTCGGCTGGCTGAAAACAGCCGCCGATATCGGCCTTTATTCCGCGGCTCAAAGGCCGGTTCAGCTCCTCTATATTATCCCCACCCTGATAAGCGCCGCCTCCTTCCCCGCTCTGGCTCGGCTGGCTCAAAGAGACAACAAGAGGTTTCGTGAAGCTTTCGAAAAAATTATCGTTTTCATTCTTCTTTTTGCCCTCCCCATCACTCTGATCGGCCTTATCTTCGGCAAGGAAATAATGGGCCTCCTCTTCGGCCAAAGCTATCTGCCGGCCACCTTGGCCTTCCAACTCTTGATGATTACCGTCCTGATTTCCTTCCCGGCCACCTTTATCAGCAACGGTAT
>JAGWZX010000026.1 GCA_018968805.1 Patescibacteria group bacterium
AGAAAAACACAGGCATGTTTTTCTCGGCCACAAAGGTATCGGCGGGCGCTTTTCAGTTCTTTCCGATTTCGGTTTGATGCCGGCGGCGCTCATCGGCGTTGACGCGTTGAAAATTTTGCGGAATGCGGAGCGGATGGTGGCGATGTGCAGGCCGGAAGTGCCGATTCGGGAAAATCCCGGCGCCATGCTTGGCATAATCCTTGGCGTGGCGGCGAAACGGTTCGGACGAGACAAGGTGACCTTAACCACGTCGTCTTCTCTCGCGCCGTTCGGCGCGTGGTTCGAGCAAATGCTCGCGGAATCAACGGGCAAGGGAGGCAAAGGTCTCATTCCGGTAGACGGCGAGTCTGTAGCTTCGCCCAAGCAATATGATCACGATCGGGTTTTTGTTTTCATCACTCTCCGCGGCGCGAAAAATGTCTTCGGGAGAAAATCATCGGCATTAGAGCGCGCCGGCCATCCCATAGTGCGTATTGTTTTGGACGATATTTACGAACTAGGCGGCGTTTTCTTCAGTTTCCAAATGGCGACGGCGGTGGCCGGCGCGATTCTCGGCGTCCACCCCTTCGATCAGCCTGACGTAGAGGCAAACAAAATTATCACCAAAAAGTTTTTGGCGCGGATTTCGCGCGCGGGCGAGTTGCCGGCCGAGAAGCCGTTTTTCCGATCGGAGGATGCGTCCGTTTTTGCGGATAGAAAAAACGCGAAGGCGATTACGGCCGCGGCACCCCGTCCGCGGGGTGCCGCGCTCTCACTTCCCGACCTGATTGCCGCCCACCTGCATCGGCTCAAATCGGGCGACTATCTCGCTTTTCTCGCGTATCTGCCTCGCACGCGCGAGTATGAACGCGCGTTGGCCGGAGCGCGCGCATATCCGCGCCACTTTTCATGTGGCCACTTCGGTCGGTTTCGGACCGCGTTTTCTTCATTCCACCGGCCAACTTTTCAAAGGCGGGCCGGGGAGCGGCGTCTTTATCATTATTACCGGCGATGATGAGTTTGATCTCGCTCTTCCGGGCGAGCCTTACGGTTTGTCTGCCGTTAAATCGGCGCAAGCTCGGGGCGATTTCGAAGTCCTCAATGCCCGAGGCCGCCGCGTCATTCGCATCCATTTGCCGCGTCCGGTCGGCGGAAATTTAAAAAAACTATTCACCATCCTCCGCGCTCTCAAAAAGTAATTGCACCAAACCCCTTGCCTTGGCCGTATAAACAGGCAAGGGCTGAAGTGCCTTTGTTAAATTTGCCTCAAATGACCAAACGCGCAACCAAAAAAATTGTTTTGTCTTCAGTCGTGGCGTTATCTTTCGTCGCTTACGCCGTCTATCAACAATTGAGCGGAGGAAACGTCAGCGCTTATTCCGCCGCGCTTGCGCCCCAGACGCAAACACAGTCTCAAAACAGCGCTTTGTCACAGAGTGCGCCGGCCGCCGCGCCGGCCGCTCCGCCCTCGCCGGCTCCTAGAAATATCGTCGCGCGCAAAACCAGCCGTCCTTCACCGCCTTCCCCGGCACCCGCTCCGGCGCCAACCGGCCAATTTAAAGACGGCACTTACACCGGTTCGGTCGCCGACGCTTATTTCGGCAATGTGCAGGTACAGGCCGTTGTTAAGAACGGCCAACTTGCCGACGTGGTTTTCCTGGACTATCCGCAAGATCGCGGCACCTCTCGCTATATCAACGGCACGGCCACGTCGATTCTTCGTTCGGAAGCCATTTCCGCGCAGAGCGCTAATGTGGACGCGGTGTCCGGCGCCACCCAAACCAGCCAGGCTTTCAACGTTTCTCTTGCTTCCGCCTTGGCCCAAGCAAAAATCTAGATTATGAGGCGCACGGAACTACTAATGGGCATGCCAATAATGATTGACGCCGCGGACGGAAACGCCTCTTCCAAAATAGGAAAGGCGTTTTCCTATTTTCGCCGCATTGACGAAAAGTTCAGCACCTATCGTAAGGCCAGTGAAATCTCCCGCATCAACCGCGGCGAATTGGCGCTGCGGCAATACAGCGGCGAAATGAAAGAGGTTCTCGCCCTTTGCGAAACGACCAAGGCTGAAACAGACGGTTACTTCGACATCGTCGGTCAAAACGGATTGCTTGACCCATCGGGCTTGGTCAAAGGCTGGGCGATTTTGCGCGCGGCCGAACTGCTTGCCGGCGCCGGCCTGTCGAATTTTTACGTCAACGCCGGCGGCGATATTGAAGCGCGCGGCAAGAATCATGAAGGCAAGCCGTGGCGTATCGGCATCCAGAATCCGTTTAATCCCATGGAGCAAGTCAAAACGCTCTTTCTTTCAAACGCCGGCGTGGCCACCTCGGGTTCGTACATCCGCGGCGACCATATTTACAATCCCAAAAACCGAAGCGAGAATGTCACGGGGATCGTCAGCATGACCGTTATCGGCTCGAACGTTTACGAAGCCGACCGTTTTGCCACGGCCGCGTTCGCGATGGGCAAGCGCGGCATTCAATTTATTGAAGAGCGTAACGGCCTTGAAGGGTATATGATTGATAACGCCGGCATTGCTACGATGACAAGCGGGCTTGCAAGATATGCCGCGAAAAAAAATGTTTAAGGCGATTGTCTCAAAAATTGATAATTTTCTTAATAAGACCACCATGTACCGGCTGGTGTTTTATTATCTGGCCGTCCTGTTCGCGGCGGCGTTGTTTTTCGGTTTGTTTGGCGTGTTGCCTTATTCGCCGACGGCGCTTCTCATTTCGCTCGCGTTTGTCCTCGCCGTTTCCGTAGCCGCCAACACGCTTTTCGGTTATGTCTTTGAAGTGGCCACTAATGTTGAGTCGGTTTACGTGACCGCGCTGATTCTCACGCTCATTATTCCGCCGCCGGCGTCGGGAAATCTTTGGAGTTTTTTGCCGCTAGCGTTCTGGGCTTCCCTATGGGCGATGGCTTCAAAGTATATGCTTGCCATAAGAAGCAAACATTTATTCAATCCGGCGGCGTTCGGCGTGGCCCTAACCGCTTTAACGATTAATGGCAACGCGACTTGGTGGGTGGGAGGCAATTTGCCGCTTGCCCCGTTCGTAATTATCGGCGGTCTTTTGGCGGTGCGCAAAATCAAGCGTTCCGATTTGGTTTGGAGCTTTTTTGTCGCGGCGCTCGCTAGCATTATGGCAACAACCGCGCAAGGGGGCGGCGATTGGTTCGGCGCGGTGCCAAAAGCCCTTCTGCATTCGCCGATTTTCTTTTTCGCGTTCGTGATGCTCACCGAGCCGTTGACCACGCCACCCACCCGGTTCCTGCGGATATTTTACGGCGCGTTAGTCGGCGTGTTATATGCGCCGGCCATTCACTTGGGCGGCATCTATTCAACTCCGGAGCTGGCGCTTCTTGTCGGTAACATCTTTTCATATCTCGTCAGTCCCAAGACGAAATTGACTCTGCGGCTCAAAGACGTGCGGAAATTGGCCAATGACACTTACGATTTCATTTTTACGCCTGACCGCGCCATGCGTTTCAAACCCGGGCAGTACTTGGAGTGGACGCTTCCGGGGGCGGGCGCCGACAACCGCGGCAACCGGCGTTATTTCACGATCGCTTCTTCGCCAACCGAGCGCGATATTCATCTTGGCGTGAAGTTTTATAATCAGGCGAGCACTTTCAAGAAGAAATTGGCGAGTTTTGAGGCCGGCGATGCCATTCACGCGGGGCAATTAGCAGGCGATTTTACCATGCCGCGCAACAAGAAAAAGAAGCTGGTATTCATCGCCGGCGGCATCGGCATCACGCCGTTTCGGAGCATGGTGAAGTATTTGGCCGATAGCGGCGAGCGGCGCGTCGTCACGCTTTTGTATTCCAACCGCAGTGTTGCCGATGCCGCGTACAAAGACTGGTTTGACGAGCACGCCGTGGCGGCCGGTATCAAGGTCTTTTACACCCTCACTGACGCCGAGAAAATTCCCGCCGGCTGGACGGGTGGTCGGGGGATTCTGGATGGCCGCACCATTCGACGCGAAATACCCGACTGGCAAGAGCGAGTATTTTACATTTCCGGGCCGCAAGCGATGGTTTCGGTGTTTCGCGATACTCTTAAAGCGATGGGGGTGCGCCGATCGCAGATCAAGACTGATTTTTTCCCTGGTTTTGCCTAAAACGGGTATATAATCAAGCGATGGACAAGGAGAAGCGATTGGGTCTGCCGGAAAACGCCAAGCGAGTTTTTAAAGGCAAGATTTTTGAGGTTTGGCAGTGGCCGCAAAAATTATTTGACGGCAGTACGGCAGTTTTTGAAAAAATTTGGCGTCCGCCGACCGTTGAAGTGATTGCCACGGCGGGGGATAAGATTATTATTGAGAGACAGGACCAGCCTGACCGTTTCGGCAATATCAATCTGGTATCCGGCCGGCCCGAGGAAGGCGAAGAGCCGCTTGCCGCCGCCAAGCGCGAACTCTTGGAGGAGACTGGCTGCCAATCTTCCGACTGGAGCCTGCTTTTGAAGCATGGCCGTGACGGAAAAATTATTCATGACGTCTATTATTTTATCGCCCGCGAGTGCCGGAAGGTAGCCGAACCGCGATTAGACGCCGGGGAACGTATCGGAGCGGAGCTTATTGCGTTTGAAGAATTGCTGGCCTTGGCCGATGAGCCGAAATTTTGGGTGTCGGCGGAATTTATCAACTATATTTTGCGTATCAGGGCGGACAAGGAACGCGCCGCGGCTTTCCGGAATATGCTCTTTCCGCATAGATAAAGCGGGCCACCCGTCCATCCTCGTAAGCAAATTTTTCCCTCGGCAGACATAGGCCGTATGGCGATTTGGTTCCAAGGAGGCGAGTGGCGGTTCATGGCGCATCATTTCTCGGATAACCTGCGGCGCAATAACGGGGAGGTTTTCAAATTCAGTGAGCGATCGCCACTTTGATAATTTTTTCCGCGCCGGCGCGGCGCAGGGTTTTCCCGGCTTCATCAAATGTGGCGCCGGTCGTAGTTACGTCATCAAGAAGTATGACGGTTTGGCCGATTAACGCTTCCGGTCGGGCGACGCTAAAGCAGTCTTTGAGATTATTTAGGCGATCGGTGCGGTTTTTGCGGGTCTGGCTTTCGGTGTGGCGGACCCTAGTAAGGAGATTGGCGCGCACCTCAAAAAATCGGCCTCTGTCAAGCGCGCCGAGCGCCGTGGCGAGAAGTTCACATTGGTTGAAGCCGCGCTCCGCGCGGCGTTTTGCCGAGAGGGGCACGGGAACCAAGAGCGGCCGGTTGAAATGCTCAAAAAGTTTTCGTTCGGCCAGTTCCGCCGACAGTTCATCGTAAAGGCATTGGGCGAACAATTTCGCTATTGTCGGATTGCCGCGGTATTTAAGTTCCCAGATGGCGGCGCGCATCAGCGGATGCTTGTAGTCGAACAGAGCAAGCGTGTCTGGCGCGCCGGCGCGGCCGGCGTTCGCCGCCCGCGGGAGCCGCCACAACTCCGCCGCGGACATATTTTCAAGCGCGGCCACGGATGCGGCGCGTGGAAAAAGAAAATCGAGCAGATTTTTTAGGAGAAACGACATGCCGGTATGGTATACTGGAGCATGCCGAAAGTCCATGGACAATCCCTTCAAAGCCATCGCCGGTCTTTTTAAGCCAACCACGGAAAGTGTTTTAGGTATTGACATAGGTTCGTCTTCCATCAAAGTCGTGCAATTGCGCCGCAAAGCCGGCCAGGCTCTTTTGGAAACATACGGCGAACTGGCGCTCGGGCCGTATTCCGGCCTTGAGGTTGGCCGTGCCACGCATTTACCGGCTGACAAGCTATCAGAAGCGCTTCTTGACGTGCTTCGCGAATCTAACACTACCACCAAGCGTTGCGGTTTGAGTATCCCGCTTGCCTCAAGCATGGTCTCGCTCATTGAAATGCCAGAATTTCCGGCTTCCCAACTAGCATCGATGATTCCGCTTGAAGCCCGCAAGTATATTCCCGTGCCGGTTTCGGAGATTACCCTGGATTGGTGGGTCATTCCGCGCGATGAATCGGAACGCGCGCCTGAAGGCGTGCCGCCATCTCCGGCCGGCCAGTCCGGCGCGCCCGTAACTCCCATCAAGGAGAAGGTCGATGTTTTGGTCGTGGCCATTCACAATGAGGCCATCAATAAATACCAGGATGTCGTGCGCCGCACCGGTGTTGATTCCAGTTTTCTGGAAATAGAAATTTTCAGTACCATGCGCGCGGTTCTTGAAGAAGAGAACGCGACAGCAATGATTTTCGATTTCGGCGCGGGCACCACGAAGCTTTACCTGATCGATCGCGGCATCGTTCGCGTTTCTCATACCATCAATCGCGGCTCGCAGGACATTACTCTTGCGATCGCGCACGCCCTCAACGTGCCTATCACGGAAGCCGAGAACATCAAACGCAACTATGGCATGGGGTATGAAAAAGACGGAGTATCAATCTCGCAATACGCGTCAGCCACCATTAATTTCATCATGAGCGAATCCAATCGGGTGCTTTTAAATTTTGAACGCCGTTACGGCAGATCGATTCAGTCATTGATTCTTACCGGCGGAGGAGCCAACCTCAAAGGCTTCTTCGAAATGGCGCAGGCTAATTTCAAAATGCCGGTTGTTGTCGGCAACCCATTCGGTAAATTGCGCGCGCCGGCGTTTTTGGACCCGGTTCTGAAGGGTGCCGGGCCGGAATTCGCCGTGGCTATCGGTATCGCCCTGCGCAAACTCTCGGAGGTGAAGTAATACACAACGAATTTTGCCAATCGGTTGTATAATTTAAGGAAGTTAATAAAATCGTAAAGTTCATCCAGTCATAAATAACAGAGAGAGCGGGTCTTTTCCCGATGAACCTGATTTTATAACCTGAAACTTTTGTTATGGATACTAAATTTCAAACCTCGTTTATTCCCAGAAAGACAGTGACGAAGACGGCGAACTTTCGCGCTGAGCCGGTCAGCTTGTTTCTCTTGATTTCCATAATTATTTTTATCCTCACGCTTGCGTCGGCCGGAGCGGTGTTCGTGTACAAACGCATGCTGATCGGCAGTATCGCCGACATGGACGCCCGTCTTTCGCAAGCAAAAAATTCATTCGAGCCGAGTTTCATTTCCACTGCCAACAGATTAAATCAGCGTATTGAAGCGGCTAAAAAAATTCTGCTCGCGCATACCGTGGTAACGCCCGTTTTTGATTTTTTAGCCAATGACACTCTGGCGACAGTCAGGTTCAATGATTTTTCTTACAGCTTAGACGACAATGGTACGGCAACACTGTCGCTTTCCGGCGAAGCCAAAAGTTTTGACTCGGTGGCTCTGCAGTCCGATGTCTTCGGCGGAGAAAAATTCATTCTTTCCCCGGTATTTTCCGACTTGAACCCGAGTCAGAACGGCAATATTGTTTTCAAATTCGTCGGCAATTTAGACCCGGCGTTTATTTCATATAAGAAAAACCTCCAGCTGAATCAAAGCGCCGCGGCGCCGCAAGGCACGGCCACCGCACCGATTTCAAACGTTCCACCTTCCTCTCAAACACCATGATGAAAAATATCACACCCATCGCGCTTCTGCTCGCCTCCCTCGGCATATTTTTCGGCTATGTCAATCCGACCTATACAGGCACGACCGGCGCCG
>JAGWZX010000027.1 GCA_018968805.1 Patescibacteria group bacterium
GCCGCGCGAAAAAATCGCGGCGATTTTTTCGCGCCCCCGCTTCTGGAACTCAACGACCGAGAATCGTTTTTTAGGATCGGCCACGTCAATCATATGATGAGGGACGCCGGCCATTTCTCGTTTTGTCACTTTACCGGTGCCGACGTCGAGGCCGCGATAGACTTGTCGCGAGTCCGCGGAAATAATTTCACCGCGGAAGCGGCGCGCGAGCCTGATGGCTAAGGCGCTTTTGCCGACAGCGGTGGGGCCGCAGACCGCTATTATCCTGTCAGATTTCAGCATTGACTTTTTGATCGTAATCTTTTAAAGTTTATTTTGATCCGTCGCCGGCTTCTGTTGAGCACCGCGGTGCGGATTATTGGTTCCTGCCTAAAAGGGATAATCCTCAAGGAATTCTGACATTTGTCGTTGTCTTGCCGCCCAAGGCGATTAGCGAACAAGTGCCAGCGCCGCCGCTACCCACTCTTACCAGAGAACGTGGGAGCGGCGGCTAATCGTTTATAGGTGCGCCGGGATAGAATCAAAGCTCACAGCTTCAGTATCCGTTGGTTTTTTCTGTTCATCTGCCAACTGGCGGATCAAGAAAAAAGCTCAATCGGGCTTTGATTTTCTCGCGAAAGCGCCCCGTGTTTCCTTCCCGTCCACTCGCAGACTCGTGTGCCGGGAGAGAGAATCGAACTCTCATGGATTGCTCCGCACGATTTTGAGTCGTGTGCGTCTGCCAATTCCGCCATCCCGGCTTATCCCAAACTCCGCTATTTCCAACAGGACTCGCGTAGGAAGTGTAAACAAATTATATTGAAAAATCAATTACGAGTTATATAATTAACAGACATTTTACCATGGCATCGCAATTTTTAAAGGATTCCATTTTTTGGATTGAGGTGGAAAAAATCCACCCCAATCCTTTTCAGCCGCGGCGCGAATTTGAAGAGTCAAAGCTGAATGATTTGGCAGACTCCATTCGCATGTATGGCGTGCTTCAGCCGCTAGTCGTCAATCGCAAGGAAAAAATGAAAAATGACGGCGGGCTTATGGTTGAGTACGAGTTAATTTCCGGTGAGCGCCGTCTGCGCGCTTCCAAGTTGGCCGGTCTTGAACAGGTGCCTGTCATTGTCCGTTCCAGCGATCAGTCTGATCGTGAAAAGCTTGAGCTTGCCATCATCGAAAATCTCCAGCGCGAAGATCTCAATCCGGTGGAACGCGCCCGCGCGTTCCACCGTCTGGTGACAGAATTCAATTTCAAACACGGCGAAGTTGCGTCTAAGGTCGGTAAAAGCAGGGTTTATGTTTCCAATACCGTCAGAATTTTGGGGTTGCCGGAAATTATGCTAAACGCACTGTCTGAAGGCAAAATCAATGAAGGCCACACGCGGCCGCTGCTTATGTTGATTGATCGGCCGCAAGAGCAAGAAAACCTGTTTAATGAAATTCTCGCGAAGCGATTGAACGTGCGTGACGCCGAACAGGCGGCGCGGCGTATTGCCGTTGAGCGGGCGCGCAAGCACGATTCCGGAATTGATCCGGAATTGGCGGCCATTGAAGACAAACTCAAAGAATTTCTCGGCACTAAGGTGCGTATTGAAAAGAAGGACGGTGGCGGCAAGATCACGATTGAATTTTTCTCCGATGAAGATTTGCGCGCTATTGTTGATATGGTGGACGCCAAAAGTTCAGGCATGCTTTCGGTTTCGGCCGGCACGGGCGGCGCGCCCATTGACGACCGCACAAAAGAAGAAATTATCGCCGCAGAAAATGACGAAGACCTTTATTCACTCAAGAATTTCAGCATCTAGTGTTTCAGTGTTGTTGGGCCGGGTTATTCGTCCATGTCCCAAGTTTTCGCTTTTCTAGCGCCGAGCGGATATGCTTTTTGGCAATGATGGTTTTGGCAAAATCAAGCCACTTGGGGGTCGGTCTGGCGGTCGGTCGGGTGATTATTTCCACGATGTCTCCATTTTCCAAGACACTCTCAAGCGTGACCAATTTGCCGTTAATGCGCACGCCCGACATGCGGTCGCCGATATCCGAGTGGATAGCGTAAGCGAAATCAATGGCGCTTGAACCCGTAGGCAAATCAATGACGTCGCCTTGGGGAGTGAATACGAAGACACGGTCGTTGAAAAAATCCGTTTTCAAATCATCTACAAAACTGTCATTAGCCGTTGTGTTTTGATTATATTCGCCCAGAGTTTTAATCCAGTCCGGTATCGTCGACGTTTCTCTGTCATGAATATCTTTATTGCCCAGAATAAATGAAGGGAAGAAACGCTTCACCCAGCTCAAGGAAGCGATGGCTTTTCGAGGCAGACCGGCGGTTTCTTTATATTCAAAATGCATGCCGTACTCGGTTTTGCGATGCATTTCTTCCGTGCGTATTTGCACTTCCAGAATACCGCCGTCGCCGGTAAAAACGGTGGTATGGATGCCGCGATAATTATTCGGTTTGGGCATGGCAACGTAGTCTTTGATGCGTCCGGGAAGCGGCCGCCAGACGCGATGAAGCGATCCGAGCACCCGATAACAATCTTCCACTGACGACACGATGATGCGGAGGGCGGAAATATCAAAAATTTTGTCAATGTCCCATTCCTTGCGTTTTAATTTTCTGTATAAACTATACAAACCTTTAATACGGAAACCGGTTTGGATATTGGTGATGCCGTCGCGAGCCAAGTTGCGTTTAACGGCTTTGTGGAATTTTTCCAAATGGCGGAAATTGTCTCGGCTTTTTTGTTTCAGCAATTTTTTTACCTTTTCATATTCTTTAGGATAGACAAACGGAAAAGCGAGATCCTCCAATTCGCGATTAATTTTGCGAATGCCTAGCCGATAGGCGAGTGGGGCGTAGATCTCAATGGTTTCAAGCGCAATGCGATCGCGTTTATCTTTAGACAGAAGGGATAACGTCTGCATATTCTGCAGACGGTCAGCCAGCTTGATGATGAGCACGCGCACGTCTTTGGATGTTGCCACAAAAAGTTTGCGAAGATTTTCCGTGTAGCGTCGCGCGCCGGTGTAATGGAGCTTGCCTAGTTTGGTCACGCCTTCAACCAAAAAACGGATTTCCGATCCGAATTCTTTCTCGATTGTTTCCGGCGCCACATTGACGTCTTCAATGGAATCATGAAGAAAACCGGCTGATATGGTGACTGGTCCCATGCCGAGTTCCGCGAGTGTCTTGGCGGTTTCGTATAAATGATTGAAGTACGGTTCGCCGGTGGAGCGCTTGTGATCTTTATGGACGTTGGCGGCGAAAGTGCAGGCTTTTTGGACCAAGGTTTTGTCAGTGTTGGAAATGCCCTGTATTTTTTCGACTATTTCGCGAACATCCGTCATGCGTTTTACTATATACTGCGGCTGAAATAGGCGCAAATCATCACAATCATCTTATTGAATACGGCGGAAAGGCGGCCGGTTCATTTTTCAAATATTTATTTATTTCGTCGCGGGCTACCGTGGTGGCCGCGTAACGCATCCATTTTGGGCGCGGCTTGGCGTTTTTTTTAGTGTGCAGTTCAACAACGTCGCCATTTTTTAGTTTAGTGTTGATGGGAGCGAAGATGCCGTTGACGCGCGCGCCGGCTAAGCGCGGCGCCTTGTCGGTTTCCAAAAGGAACGCGAAATCAACAACCGTCGCGTCTTTCGGCAGGTCAATCACTTCGCCCCGCTTGTTAAAAACGAACATGCGGCCGTTTAGGAATTCCGAAATCTTTTTGCGACGCTCGTTGTTTTGAGTGTCAATCTTGGTGGCTGACGGAAAAAATAATTTGAAAAATTTGTGAATAGGATTGCGTTCCGCGGGTTTGTAATAAGTATGAGAAACCACACCCCATTGCGCTCGGTCGTGCATTTCCGGCGTGCGGATTTGGATTTCAATAATACTGCCGTTGCCTACAAAGATGGTAGTGTGCAAGCTTTGATAACCGTCCGGTTTTGGTAAAGCGATGTAGTCTTTAATGCGGTGGGGCAGGGGCGTCCAATGAGTATGAATAATTCCGAGCACGCGATAGCAATCCGCCACCGAAGGCACGATGACTCGAAGCGCCCGTATGTCGTATATTCTATTTGCCGAACCCTTAATTCTCAATTTGCGGTATATGCTGTAAGGGCTTTTAACGCGGATTTCGCTTTTTAATACCAGGATATTTTCGATGATAATTGATTTTAACAACGACTTTTTAAAATTTTCTAAACCCTTGCGCTCTTGGGCTTCCCGCACTCGAATAAGGTCGGATACGTAACGATAATCTTTCGGATTCGTTATCTGAAACGCGCGAGTTTCCAGTTCCTGTTTGATGCGCAGAATGCCGAGACATTCCGCCAGCGGCACGTAGAATGTCAAAATTTCCCGAGCGACGCGGCTTTTTTCAGCCGGCGAGAGTTCGTGGGCGTTTCGCACGGTATCTAATCGCTCCGCTAGCTTGACGATAAGAACTCGCAAGTCCGGCGCGGTGGTAAAAAGAAGCTTGGCGAAACTTTCCGTGTGTCGAGTTTTGTCGGGGAAGGGAATACGTTCAACCTTTGCGATATCTTCAACAAGCAGAGTCACGTTGTCTCCAAATTCGTTTTTAAGTTTTTCCCTCGAGACTGTTTTATTGCGGAGAATATTATGTAACAATCCAGCCGAGATTGTGTCACGACCCATGCCGATACCAGCCAGTACTTTCGCGGTGCCGACAAGGTGTTTGAAATATGAACCGTTCGAAAAAAGATTTTGTCCGCCGTATAACCCTTTGACAAATTCGTAGGCGCGCGTAACCTGCTCGATCTTTTCCTTGCTCGGGTATTTTAAAAGATGGAGTAATTCGTGCAGCATGCTCATTAATTTAATTGTAGGCGCGCCGCAGGGAAAGTCAAAAATGGCCTTGCTAAAGGCATAAAGACACCGTCTAATCTTAGATAATCGTTGAAGGTAGCGCGTCTCTCCGCCAGTTCAACAATTTTACTTTATCTTTACATCAGCCAATTTATGAGGATTATGGTTGGGACACTCTTTGTTGCTGCAGCGTTCGGGAATAGTTTTCGTCCCTTGCATCATGAGCGACCCGCACAATTCGCACACTCGGCCGGTCGGTTTGGCTTTGATGGCGTACTTGCATTTAGGATAATTGGAACAACTGTAAAACAATCCGAATCGGCCGCGCCGTTCGGTCATCATGCCAGTTTTGCAAATCGGACACGGAACGCCGGTGGAGTTTTGTCTTTCCAACTCGGCGTCTTTTTTTATGTATTTGCATTTCGGGTAATTACCGCAGGCAATGAACCGGCCGAAGCGGCCGTCGCGTTCAACCAATTTGCCGGTTTTGCACTCGGGGCACATTTCGCCGGTTTCTTTCGGGCCATCCATAATTTTTCCTTCAATGGTGCGGGCGCCGGAGCATTTGGGGAATTTGGCGCAACTCAAGAAACGCCCCGATTTGCCCAACTTAATGATCATTGAGCCGCCGCATACCGGGCAGGGGAATTCGTCCGGCCCTTCTCCCAAGTCGGTAGCTTTCGCCATTTTTTCCTTTGATTTTAATTCTTTCTGAAATGGTTCGTAAAATTCGCGCAATGTCTTTGCGTATTCACGGTCGCCGTTCGCGATGTCATCCAATTTGTCCTCCATCTCGGCGGTAAAATTGTCACTCACATACTGCGCGAAATTGTTTTCAAGGAAGCCGGAAACCACTTCGCCGGTGTCAGTCGGTTTCAGCGCCTTGTTTTCTTTGGCCACATAACCGCGGTCCTGAATGGTCTTGATGATTGACGCGTAAGTGGATGGCCGGCCGATGCCGCGCTTTTCAAGTTCTTTTACAAGGCCGGCCTCGCTGTAGCGCGGCGGCGGCTCGGTCTGTTTTTCAAGGGCATTCATGCCGGTAAGAGTAAGTTCGTCGCCTTCAGCCACTTTAGGCAAATCAACATCTTCACCGCGCGACTCCGGATCGGCCAAAAGCCAGCCGGGCGAGAGCACGCGAGTGCCGTTAATGGCGAAATTTGGAATATCACCGTCATCTATCACGACTGTGATCTTACTTCGGGAAATTCTGGCGTCGACCATCTGGCTCCCGATAGTGCGCTGCCAGATGAGGCGATAGAGACGGCGCGCTTCCTCAGTAGGACCGGCTGATTCAATCGCTAAATTGGTGGGACGGATTGCCTCGTGGGCTTCTTGGGCGTTTTTGCTTTTCGCGGAAAATACGCGAGATTCATGAAGACCTTTGCCGAATTTACCTTCAATCACCGCGGCCGCTTGAGCCAGAGCTTGAGCGCTTAAATTGGTGCTGTCTGTTCTCATGTAGGTAATAAGACCCATTTCGTAGAGTTTTTGGGCAATACCCATGGTGCGCGAGGGAGCGAAGCCGAAGCGGGAACTTGCGGCCTGCTGAAGCGTTGATGTGATAAATGGGGCGCGCGGCGAGCGTTTGGCTTCGGTTTCTGCAAGGTCGGCCACTATCCAGCGTCCGCGTTTGCCGATCTCAAGAATTTTCTCAACTAATTTTTTATCGCGGGGCTCCTCAACGCAGACGAGGGTAAACGGTGAACCGGTTTTACTTTTTACTTCCGCCGAGATAACGTAAAACGTTTCCGGTTTGAACGCGCGAATTTCCCGCTCCCGCTCGACGAGGATTCGCAGGGCGGGCGACTGGACTCGGCCCGCGGAAAGACCATAGCGCACTTTTTTCCAAATTAAGCCGGAAAGATCATATCCGACCAAGCGGTCAAGGACGCGGCGCGCCTCTTGGGCGCGCCGCAAATTTTCATCAATGTCGCGCGGGTGTTTAAGGGCATCGGTCACAGCCTCTTTGGTAATTTCATGGAATACAACGCGTTCAGGGCGCTTTAATCCGGCTGTTTCGGCAATATGCCAGGCAATAGCCTCGCCTTCGCGATCGGGGTCGGTCGCCAAAAGCACCTCATCGGCTTTTTTGGACAACTTTTTGATTTCCGACACCACCTTCTCTTTGCCTTTGGAAATTTCATAATGCGGCACGAAACCGCCGGCGATATCAATCGCGTTTTTATTGCTTTTAGGCAGGTCGCGCACATGGCCGATCGAGGCGACGACTTTATACGTGTTCTTTCCCGCGCCCGAGCCTTCCAAATATTTTGAAATTGTTTTCGCTTTTGCCGGCGACTCGACAATCAACAGTTTCATCGTTTTTCCGCAATCATATTAAAAAATGTTCACTACCCCCGTAAGACTTTTAAAGTATTACACAACGTTGGAAGTTTTGGCAAATTATCGGCAATTCATCAAAACGGCAAAAGGCGCTCCGGGCCATAAGATTGTGCTGTCAATCAAAATGAAGGGAGCGCCTGGAAAAGGCAAGCCGGTTTTCCGGACGGTTATCGTGTTAGGACTCGCCATTCGGAATTCGGCCCGCATGGTACGAAGTTTACGTCAGCCATGCGTTGTTTACCTTTTTGAGTTTTCAGACTCCGAACTGAATTATAGATGTTTTTATTGTAATCGGCCAGAATACCCGTCCGTTTTGTGGCGGGAATGAATGGTCGCATAGGGAATAGTGCATCCGGTGGGATGAACCTTAGCAAC
>JAGWZX010000028.1 GCA_018968805.1 Patescibacteria group bacterium
GACAGGATATTTCTACCTGTCTCTCATGGTCGCCCATGAGTTCGGACTATATCTTCTGAACTGGAAATTTTTGATTCCAAGGTTCGACCTTGAATCGGGAAAAAGGTCGAAACTTAATCCCCAATCAAAAATTTCCAGTTCAGTTTGGCGTATAGTCTCTGAGGGTTCTTGCATATGTGCTAAATAGTAGGGAGAGACCTGTGTGGCACACGAAGTCTCTCCGAGTGGAGGATCATATCATGGCAAGTAACCGTCTTCACCACTCACAGGATGGATCGTCCTGAGTATTGCTGAACGGTTTTTCCAAAACTCACCGGGCTGCACAAGAGCTTCCGATCCCAAACGCCAGCTGATAACGAAATAGGATCTATGCACTTGCCACACCACCTTAATAGACTCCCCACTATCTAACACACATGCAAGTCTTCCCTGCTGATTGACCGTTGGCTCGTCATAGCTCTTAGCGACGACGGCCGCACTTCAAAATTTTCACGATTGCTCGTATTTGAAGATACTCGGTTTTTCCAGCATATAGCCAAATTATCTCCGACTTTCGCCGGAGGGACCGCCTTATCGGAGTACCCCTACTCCTCGCTCCAGTCTTTTACCTTGGAGTGAACATTCTCATTTTAAAAACATTGCGCAGGCCGAGAGGCCGAGCATAGCGGCCGCGAGTACGCGGCACGCGTGTTTTTAAAATGACGAATGTGAACGGGATCCCATTCGCTACCCACGCTTTCGTGTCTCAGCGTCAGGAATGCGCCAGTGAATTGCCTTCGCTTTTGGTGTTCCCCTAAATATCAACGGATTTCACCCCTACACTTAGAGTTCCATTCACCTCTCGCATCCTCAAGCCTCGCCGTTTCTCCTGCGGACCCCCGGTTAAGCCGAAGAATTTGACAGAAGACTAACGAAGCCGCCTACACACCCTTTACGCCCAATGATTCCGGATAACGCTCGAGGCACTCGTATTACCGCTGCTGCTGGCACGAGTTTAGCAACCTCTTATTCTTAGTCCGATCAATAAACTTTCTAGACTACAAAAGGAGTTTACATTCCGAAGAACTTCATCCTCCACGCGGCGTCGCTCGATCAGGCTTTCGCCCATTGTCGAATATTCTCGGCTGCAGCCATCCGTAGATGTATGGACCGTGTCTCAGTTCCATCGGTGGGGGTCAGGCTCTCACCTCCCCTAGGCGTCATAGCCTTGGTAGGCTTTTACCCTACCAACTAGCTGATACCGAGCAGGCCGATCTCCAAGCGATAAATCTTTACCCCGAAGGGACTATCAAGTATTACCTCCGCTTTCGCGGAGCTATTCCTGACTTGGAGGTTCGTACCTACTTATTACTACCTCGTCTGCCGGTGCTCCTCGGTTGCCCTCGGAGCCCCTTGACTTGCATGCCTTATCCACGCCGCCAGCGTTCATCCTGAGCTAGGATCAAACTCTTAATGTAAGTGTTCCGACGTAAAGTCGGAATGCGCGATTTTGATAAATCAAAATCGGCAAACGAAACAAAATAGAAAATAGTATTTAATACTTCATTGTCCATTTGATTCTTCAGAGCCAATCCCGCTTTAAAATCTTTTGGAATATAGTTCCTACTGGAACTATAGTTTGACTTCGCTCGGACGCTGTGCAAACTCGGAAGTTTTCACGCGCTCCTCGCTAGTCAAAATAAATTATTGTGGTGTTAACTTGCACTCCGCTCCATACCCTATGGAACGGATACATTCTCAATATTTCAAAGCCGACGCTCCGGAAATAACCGAGGTCGGCTCCCCGACTTTTACGTCGGGGCTGATGTCAAAGTGCATGCTCTCCTTCTAGAGCGTAGCGAGTATTATATATACCGCCGCCGACTTGTCAAATTTTCCTGAAGGTGGAGAAAATGTGCACAAAAAAGGCCCCTTGAGAAGAGGCCCGGGAGGTAACGTCATTTCGGAAGACCGAGAGCGTACTCCATACTATCCACCAACGCCTGAAGACTTGCGGTTACGATATTCTCGCTGACTCCAACAGTGCCCCATTCATGCTCACCGTCAGATGACATGATGAGCACCCGCGTCTTGGCTGCGGTGCTGGCGACGCCATCGATGATTCGCACCTTGTAGTCCGCCAATGCGATCTTCTTGAGTTGCGGGAAGAAACTCCCGAGAGCGGACCGTAGCGCGGCATCCAGCGCGTTCACTGGCCCGTCGCCATCGGCGACAGTGTGGGCTATTTTGCCGTCAACGCGCACCTTGACCGTCGCTTCGCAGACCGAGGTTCCGCCGTTGCTTCGGATAGAAACGTGATAGCTATCCACCGAGAACGGCAGTTCGCGATGCGCCATCGTCTTGCGGATCAATAACGCCAGCGAGCCTTCGGCCGCCTCGTATTCGAATCCCTGGCCTTCCAGCTCTTTCACCTTCGCCGTGACAGACCGCAACTCCGGTGTGTCGGCTCGCAAGTCGAGGCCGAGCTCCTTGGCTTTGAGCAACACATTCGTCCGCCCGGCCAGGTCGCTAACCAACACGCGGCGCAGATTACCCACCGACTCGGGCTGAATGTGCTCGTAACTGCGGGCCACGCGCTCAATGGCATGCACGTGCATGCCGCCTTTGTGGGCGAACGCGGTCTGACCAACCCACGGCTGACGCGGATCGTGGCGCATGTTGGCAATCTCATCCACAAACTGCGAAAGTTCCTTGAGTTTCGGCAACGACTCAGCCGGCACACCGGATTTCTTCATCTTGAAATGCACCAGTGGAATGACGCTCGTGAGATTGCAGTTTCCTGTGCGCTCGCCATAACCGTTGATTGTTCCCTGAACTTGAGTGGCGCCGCCAGCCAGTCCCGCGAGTGCGTTGGCAACGCCCAACCCGCAATCATTGTGCGTATGGATGCCGAGGCGCACCGCCAGCTTGCCGCGGGCCACGGCCGTGATGCGCCGGATTTCCGACGGCAGACAGCCGCCGTTGGTATCGCACAGGCACACGCAATCGGCACCGGCTTTCTCGGCTGCCCGCCACGTGGCCAGTGCATACTCCGGCGCGTCTTTGTAGCCGTCAAAAGCGTGCTCGGCGTCATAGACCACCGTTTTGCCATAATCCTTCAGGTAGCGGATCGTGTCGGCGATCATGGCGAGGTTTTCGTCCGGCCGGGCGCGCAACACTTCGGTGATGTGGAGTAGCCAGCTTTTCCCGACAATCGTGACGACCGGCGTCTCCGCTTCGAGAATTTGGCGCATCAAATCGTCCTTCTCAACCGCCAACCCTTTGCGACGAGTCATGCTGAACGCCGCGATCTGTGCCGACTTCCACTTCCGTCGCCGCGCCTGGGCGAAGAACTCCACGTCTTTCGGATTCGAGCCGGGCCAACCGCCCTCGATATAATGGACCCCGAACGCGTCGAGTTTCTCAGCAATGCGGATCTTATCCGCCACTGAGAAGTTTATACCTTCGCCCTGGCTGCCATCGCGCAAGGTCGTGTCGTAGATGCACACTTGATCACCAATTTCAGTCTTCATATAAAAGAACCGAACTCCTCTCGTCCCCTCTTACTAACTTTATTTACCTCACTCAAGATAAACGAAAAGCCAGTCTTCGGGGTGAAGAGCTGGCTTTTGTTAGTTAGAAATTATGAGTTTTTAGCGTACACAAGCCAGCCCTCCACGTTCCGAAGGAATAATAATACCGCTAATAATAATCGCTGTTCTTGATTTCATTGGTTTATAGTTTAGCCACACAGAAAAATTTGTCAAATAAAAACCGGTCAGAATTCCGACCGGTTGAGCGTCAGGCCGCTTGAGGAGCTTGAACCGTTTCTTGGGCTAGAGCCCTGCGAGCGCGGCGGCCGGCTAGTTTCTGGGCCTTCCTCAACATTATCGCGAGTGAATCGTGCGAAGACGTGTCGCCCAGACATTCTCCCACACCAAACACCCGCTTATTGGGAAACGGCAGGCCGACAACAACCTGTGCCCTGCCGTCAGCCCATTCTTGAGCAATGACCCGGAGTTTGATTCCGTCTTTCATAATCATGAGCGCTGAATTTGCCGACACTTTAAGAACCGCTTTCCACTTTGTGATTACCCGCACAAACGAAAGCGCCAGTCTCGAGTGAAGAGCTGGCGCGTGCTAGTTTAAGTGTAAAGTTGAAAATTACAAACGAGTACGAGCAAGACCTCCACCTGTTTCGGATAGAGTTAGCGTTAGCAAAAGGCCGAGGTTGTTGCTTGTTAAGGTCATATTTATATATTAGCGGAAATTATTTTTTTGTCAACTATTGTCTATCAAAAAAATGCTTTATTTTATTTTAGATTCCAACACAGTCATCCTTTTCTCTAATGCCAAAAATTCGTCATAATCAACTTTTTTCTTTAATCCGCCTTTCAAAAATTCTACATTGTTCTTAATTATCTCCGCATCGGTCATAAGTTTGCCGATCATTTCAGTGTGAGAGTCCAGTATTTTTTTTACACCGCCAATTTCCTTCTTCACATCGCCATATTGCTCAGCAATAACCGCCACCTTACTTTGAAAATCCTCACTCAACGCGGAAATGTGCCGTTTAATATCAACATTATATGGCTTCAATATCGCCTGAATTTCCTTGGACTTTCCGGAGGCTTTTTTCATGCTTCCATTATACACTTCGTCTTTTGTTTTGCCATTTTTCTACAGTCACCAAAAGCGGCGAACCGAGGAAAATTGACGAGTAGGTGCCGGCGGTGATGCCGACGAGAAGAGCGAGGGCGAAATGCTGGGTGATTTCCGGCCCGATAGCGTAAAGTACGGCGAGAGCAAAAAGGGTCGTGAGCGAGGTGTTGATTGAGCGCACGAAAGTCTGATTGATGCTTTCACCGACAATCGTATCAAAGGTTTTCTTAGAACGATCGTTGCGCGCCACTTTCAGATTCTCGCGCACCCGGTCAAAGACGACAATCGTGTCGTGCACGGAAAAACCGAGAATAACGAGAAGCGCGGTTACGAAAAGAGTGTCCACTTCATAGCCGGCAAAATGGCCAAGAGCGACGAACACGCCGGTCGGCACCAAAACATCATGGAATAGGGCGAAAATGGTGATCAGGCCGTATTTCCAAGAAGCCACCGGCTCCGATACCTTGCGGAAAGCAAAAGTGACGAAGATTACGATGGCCAGCAGTACCAACACAATGGAAACAATGGATTTTGATAGCGCTTCCGCGCCAAGGAGCGGACCGATTGAATCAAAATGCTTGATTTCGGGAACGGAAAAACCAGGAAGCGAAATGGCTTTGACGACAGCGGCTCGTTCATCTTCAGTCACCGCCTTCATCCGGATAATATAACCGGCATCGCCAGTCGGCCGAACGGACTGATCAAGCGCAAGCGGGGTAAGTGCCGCGTTAAGAGCGGCGATATCGGGACGGCCGTTTGCGTAATCAACCTCAAGAAGCGAACCGCCGGTGAAATCAATGCTCGGTCGAAAACCCCACACCAAAACCGCCAGGAGCGAAGCGGCCATGACCAGACCCGAGAAAACGTAGAAAAATTTTCGGTGTTTGACGATAAACATAAATAAACTTTTATTTTATAGCTGTGGGTTTTTAGCTTTTAAGAAACCGGATCCGAAAAGGAATTTTGATAATTTGCTCTCACCTTTGGCGCCGATGGCCATTAAGAGGGTGCGTGACACGACAATTGCCGTAAACATACTGGTAATCACGCCGATGAAAAACACGAAAGCAAACCCTTGAATGAGCGAGGTTGATGCGAACCAGTAAAGAATGATGGCGGTAATGATACTGGAAAGATTGCTGTCGCGAATGGACGTCCAGGCGCGGGCAAAACCCTCCTTGATGGCATCCTGCAACGCGCGCCCGCGACGCAGTTCTTCTTTCATGCGTTCAAAAATAAGAATGTTCGCGTCCACGGCCATGCCGATTGAGAGGATGAAGCCGGCAATACCTGCCGAAGTCAGTGTTACCAAGAACTTGAAAATAAAAAGGTTGAGCGAGACATAAAATAGCAACGATAGACTGGCCATAAGGCCCGGCAGGCGATACCAGATGATCAGAAACAGGGCGATGATAAGGTACGCGATGATACCGGAACGCAACCCCGCCGCTAAAGCATTTTCGCCGAGCGACGGCCCGATAGTCTCGGTACTTTCAAGTTTTATTGATACCGGCAATGCGCCGTAATTCAAGTCACGCGCGAGCGTCTTGGCTTGGTCAATCTTAAAACCGCCCGAGATGACGGCGGTTCCCCCCGTAATTTCTTCTTTAATGACGGGGCTGGAGATCGGCTGACCGTCAAGAAAAATCGCCAAGGTCTTCCCGATATTTCCTTTGGTAATTTTAGCGAATAACGATTGACCTTCGCTGTTAAACGTAAGAACAACCTCGGGTTCGCCTGTTTGCTGATTAAAATCCGCCACAGCCCGAGTCAAGAACCGGCCGTTCAAGCCTGTATCAATAAATAATTTCTGCTCCAAATCTTGAATTTGTTTTTGGGTAGCCGCCGTAGTTGAAGCAGTGCCTTGGAGGGCGCGAATCTGGTTTGCGACTGTATCATCTACAAGTTTGAATTCCAAAACCGGTGTCTGGCCGATAAGCTGAATAGCCGCGGCAACATTAGTCACACCGGGTAATTCAACGATAAGCCGGTCTTCGCCGCCGCCCACCAAGCCGCCTTTCTCCACCTGAACGAGGGGTTCGGCGACACCAAAAAGATTGACGCGACGTTCGATGACATCACGCAAAGCAGTCATGGCATCGGATGCATCGGCGGCAGAAAGTTTAGAGGTGTCAGCCTGATAGACGAGATGTGTACCGCCATTTAAATCAAGGCCGAGCCGGTAAGTGGCCATATTGACGCTTACGACCGCGAAAGGGAAAGTCTTTTTGAACGCCACCCGTATGTCGGCAAAATAGCCGACCACAAAGGCGGCGATTATGAGAGCGAGCGCGGCTAGTCGTTTTCCCCACATATGCCAAAGGATTATACGCAAAGACTCCAAATTAGCAACTTTTACAAGGTCGAACCTTGTAAAACAAGGTTCGACCTTGTAAAATGAGGTGATGAGTAATCGCGAAAAGTTGGCTGTTAATTGCTTTTATCACATATACAATCGCGGCACAGAAAAAAGAAAAATACTCCTTCGGGATAGTGATTACTTGAGATTTATAGCTTCCCTGTTTTTGTGCAACAGCAGTAAACCGGCCGATCTTAAATTACAAGGTTCAACCTTGTATGAATTCCTGAAAAATGAACGCGGAGAAACACTTGTAAATATGTGTGCGTATTGCCTTATGCCCAATCACTTCCACTTGCTTCTCCAGGAAAAAATTGACGGCGGTATAAGTAAATTTATGCAAAAGCTCCAAACAGCCTACACAATGTACTTTAACCAAAAATACGAAAGAACGGGCGCATTGTTTCAAGGAAAATACAAGTTATTAGTCGTCGAGAAAGATAATCATTTAAAGTACCTGATTTCCTATATTCATTTGAATCCAATTAAACTTATTGAACCGGAATGGAAAGAAAAAGGGATTCTAGATGTAAAAAAGT
>JAGWZX010000114.1 GCA_018968805.1 Patescibacteria group bacterium
GACGCCCTCATTCTCACCCTGCTTGCTCTGCCTTTTATCTATCTCGCATATTTCGGAAACCGAAAATGGCTGGCAATTCCAGCGGGCATTGTCATTGCCTTTTTGATTGAGCTTTATGCCCTGCACGCCGGACGTTGGGCTTACGCCGCCGCTATGCCGATCATCCCGTTTTTCAATGTCGGCCTTACCCCCGTTTTACAGCTGGGAATCCTCGGCTATGTTGCTTACATCATAGTAATTTAATATGCGAAAGGTTTTGAAAGAAAATTTTTTCAGCCGGCCGACATTGACGGTCGCGCGGGAGCTCCTAGGAAAATATCTCGTGAGGAAAATCGGACGCAAGGTTACCGCTTTGAAAATCACCGAGGTGGAGGCGTATGACGGGCCGCGCGACAAGGCTTCTCACGCCTCGCGCGGCCGGACGGCGCGAAACGCGCCGATGTTTGGCTCCGCCGGACGCTTTTACGTCTATTTCACCTACGGCATGCACTGGATGCTCAATGTCGTTACGGGACCGGAAAATTATCCGGCGGCGATTCTCATTTGCGGAACGGACAAGGTGGCCGGACCGGCTCGGCTGACAAAATTTTTGCAAATCGGAAAAAGTTTCAACGGGAAAGCGGCCCGGCCAAAAACCGGATTATGGCTTGAAGACAGGCAAGAAAAGGTCAATCGGAAAAAAATCGCAAGAATGCCTCGCGTAGGCGTCGCCTACGCCGGGTCCCTGTGGTCAAAGAAGCCTTATCGTTTCGTGATTAACTGTGAATTACGAAACTCCGGTTTGGCGTAAGAGACCCTGCCGCGCGCCCTGGCCGGATTGCGGGCAAGCGGCAGAGGGGCTCTCGGAGCCGGAGTTTCGTAATTAATAGCATAAACCCCCAGCTTTAGCTGGGGTGTGCGTTTAGAAGCGAAGCTCTTGGTAAAATCACCTTGGTCGATATTACAAAACCAAGGTGATTTTAACCATGAACAGACGTCTGTATCAGCAATCCCATGCGACATGGGTCTGCGATTATCACATAGTCTGGTGTCCCAAGTACCGTGGAAAAGTTCTTGGGGACACTTTCATTAAACAAGAACTGAAGCGAATGTTCAAGTACGTGGCAAAATGGAAAGAACTCCGCATTCACGCTTGGCACATAGGCGAGGAGCATCTGCACCTTTTTCTCTCCGTACCACCCAAATACTCCGTAGCCTACATCATACAGGTGCTGAAAGGAAAAACGTCAATGTGGCTCAAGAAAAAGGTGAAGAAGCTCCCGCCGGGTCCCTTCTGGGCACGGGGCTACTTTGTGTCCACCATCGGTTCCAACGAACACCAGATTAGGAACTATATTGAAAATCAACGCCCGTACCAAGTTGACCCACCGAGGCTGTTTTAGCCCCGCTTGGGCGGGGCAGGACAGAAACCACTAGCGTTAGCTAGTGGTTTTCATTTACTACGATTAAAGAAAAACCTCCCTGGAA
>JAGWZX010000115.1 GCA_018968805.1 Patescibacteria group bacterium
GAATAGGGAACCGACGCTAAAATTGTTAGTGCCATCATTGAGAATATGCTATTTAACTACCAAGCTCTCGATAACCGCGGCGAAAATATGAACGGCTCCATCGATGCCATTTCAATGGATGTGGCGGTGGCCGCGCTTCAGCATCGCGGGTTCGCCGTTTCGTCCATCGCGCCGGTATCGTCGATATCCGATTTTGAAAAGACAATCACTTTTTGGCGGGGCGTGAGCAACAAGGATATCGTGCTCCTGTCCCGCCAGATGTCCACTTTGTTTCAGGCGCAAGTGTCGGCTCTGCGGGTGTTTCGGCTTTTGGCGGGGGAATCGACCAAGCCGGCTTTGCGCGAAAAACTCTTGGAAGTGGCTGACGATTTGCAGGGCGGCAGTTCCATTTCGAAGGCGCTGGCGAAGCACCCGGATGTTTTTTCCGATTTTTATGTCAATATGGTCAAGGCCGGCGAGGAAGCCGGCAAGCTCGACGAAACATTCGGCTACTTGGCCGATTACTTGGAGCGGTCGTACGCCATTGTTTCCAAGGCGCGGAACGCCTTGATTTACCCGGCGTTCGTGATGTTCGCTTTCGCGGTCGTTATGACGCTTATGATGACGGTGGTTATTCCGAATCTCGGTTCCGTGCTAAAGGAGTCCGGTCAGGAATTGCCGATTTATACCCAAGTCGTCGTCGGGTTGAGCGATTTTATGATTCACTACGGCATTTTCATTCTGGTGGCGCTGATTATCGGTATTTTCTTTTTGTGGCGGTGGTCCAAGACGGAGCTCGGCGGCTTTACGATTGACAAATTCAAGCTGACCGCGCCGTTTTTCGGAAAATTATTCACCAAATTGTATTTGTCCCGCATCGCCGACAATATGAACACGCTCCTCCTTTCCGCCATCCCGATAGTGAAGACTTTGGAAATTACCGCCGAAGTGGTCGGCAACCGCGTCTATAAAGCCATTCTCGAGGACACGATTGAAGCGGTCAAGTCCGGCACGCCCGTTTCCGACGCCTTAGGCAGGCACCAAGAAATTCCCGGCATAATGGTCCAGATGATGAAAGTCGGAGAGGAAACTGGCGAGCTTGGCACCATTCTAAAAACGATGGCTGATTTTTACGCGCGGGAAGTGTCAAACGCCGTGGATGTCTTGGTTAGTTTAATCGAGCCGGCGATGGTCATTATGCTCGGGCTCGGGGTCGGATTTCTGATGGCGTCGATTCTGATTCCGATTTACAACATTTCCGCCAACCAATAAATCAAGGAGTACTTTGATTTGTTGGTTGGACTGATACCAATATACGAATGAATACGAATCTACGAATAATTGCGAATACCCCGCCCCCCAGCCCCCTCCCCTTTAAGGGGAGGGGGAAAGAAAGGGGGAGAGGTATTAGTAGCCATTAGTATCATTAGTATATTGGTATGGCTTTAGCCTTACCCCCTTTACCTTTAT
>JAGWZX010000029.1 GCA_018968805.1 Patescibacteria group bacterium
GGTTCTCCCTTGGCGGGTTCGGGAGCCGCCTCTTTGATTATCGGCTGTTTCTTCGGCAAAACGTTGATTTTTTTACCCTCGATAATTTTCTTGTCAATCAAGAAATTATGAACGGTGCCGGATACTTGCGCCCCTTTGGATATCCAGTATTTAACCCGCTCGGTGTCCACGGTTTTCTTGGCATCATCGCGCGGATCATAAGAGCCAAGCACCTCAAGCGACCTTCCGCTTTTGGCGCTGTTTTGCGAATCGGTAACAACGACACGGAACGTTGGGATATTGGTGCGTCCCACCCTCTGCAATCTGATCTTAAGCATGGGGAAGACTTTAACACACCTGAAAAAATTGCGCAAATTTTCTCAGCCTTTCTTAAAACTGGCAACTTGCGGCTTTTTTGCTACAATGCCAGCGCATGAGAAATCAAAAAAATACGAAAAAAACCGCGAAACAACAGGAACATGCCGGTGTCATCAGTCTCACCGCGAGAGGTACGGGCTTCATCGAAACGCCCGGATTTACCGAGGATGTCATCATTGATCCGAGCTGTCTCAATACCGCGCTCAATAACGACGAGGTCCGATTTTCGATATTGCCTAAAAAAACACGAGGCCGCCGGGCCGGCCGGGTGCTCGCGGTAATCAAACGGTCCAAAACGCGTTTTGTCGGGACGTTGGAGAGAAAAGACGGTAAATTTTTTCTTGTTCCGGATGATGTAAAAATGTACGCGCGGATTGCCATAGATGACCGGCTTTCTTCGGATGCGGCAGGAAACAAAGCTCTGGTGGAGATGTTTATGTGGAAAAATGCCGGCGAATCGCCGCGCGGAAAAATTATTAAAATTATCGGCCGCAAGGGGAACAATAACGTTGAAATGGAAGCGATTGTTCTCGGGAGAGGTTTTTCGGCTGTTTTCCCGGCTGAAGTTGAGAATGAGGCGAAGCGGATGAAAATGCGCGGCGGAAGAATTTCAGACGCGGAAATCGCGGGCCGCCGCGATTTCCGCGATACCCTTACTTTCACCATTGACCCGGCTGACGCTAAAGATTTTGATGATGCCATTTCTTTCCGGAAACTTCCCGGCGGCAATTTGGAAATTGGCGTTCATATTGCCGACGTTTCTCACTTCGTGCGCGAACATAGCGTTCTTGACCGCGAGGCGCGCAAACGGGGTTTCTCGGTTTACCTTGTGGATAGGACAATTCCGATGCTTCCCGAAGCGCTGTCCAACGAAGTTTGCAGTCTGAATCCGAACGAAGACCGGCTCACATTTTCGGCCGTATTTGAAATGACTTCCTCCGGCGCGGTCAGAAATCGCTGGTTTGGCAAGACCGTCATCCATTCAGCCAAGCGTTTTACCTATGAAGAAGCGCAAGCGGTATTGGCCGGAAAATCAGCCGAACATCGGGAAGCTCTGCAGGCCTTGAATGGCATCGCTAAAAAATTGCGCGAAGAAAAATTTTCCAAAGGCGCGGTGGATTTTGAGCAGGATGAGGTGCGCTTTGAATTGGACGATTCGGGAAAACCTGTCCGAATTTTCAAAAAGGAACGCCTTGACACGCACAAACTTGTAGAGGAATTCATGCTTTTGGCAAACAAGGAAGTCGCGGAGTTCATCTACCGCGCCCGTGAGAAGAAAAAAAGCAGTGAGCCGTTCATTTACCGGGTCCACGATTTGCCGGATCGCGAACGCATCGCCAATCTGGGAATGTTCGTTCGCGCGCTCGGTTATGAATTGCCTCTGCGCGGCGGTAATGCTTCCGGCAAAGATTTGCAAGCGCTGTTTGAGAAGCTTTCCGGCCGGGCTGAAGAGTCCATGATTAAAACGGCGGCGGTGCGCAGTATGGCAAAAGCGGTATATTCGACCGTCAATATCGGACACTTCGGGCTTTCGTTTGAGTATTACACCCATTTTACCTCGCCTATCCGCCGTTATGCCGATCTCCTGGTGCATCGTCTGCTTGACCGCCACCTTTCCGGAATCGCCATTCCCTCTTCAGAGTGGCGCTCGTACGAAACAATGGCTCGAGAGAACACCGAACAAGAAATTGCCGCCGCCGAAGCGGAACGCGAATCAAGAAAGTACAAGCAGGTTGAATACATGCAAAGTCGTATCGGCGAAACCTTTGACGGTATTGTTTCCGGCGTGACCGAATGGGGTATGTACATCGAGGAAGTGAATACGCGATCCGAAGGAATGGTCAAACTGCGCGACTTACAAGATGATTATTATGTTTTAGATGAGAAAACTTACTCGCTAGTCGGAGAAAAAACTAAAAAACGTTTCTCGCTCGGCGACAAAGCGCGATTTCGGGTTGTCGGCGCGGATGTGGAACGACGGACGCTTGATTACGCGCTCGTGTAATTGACGGACCGGAGAAAGTGTTAATGATGCCGGACAGGACACAATGATGCCTAACTTTTGAACCGCCTTTACAGGGGCGGATTACTTTTTGATTTAAAAATTATTTCGCCACAGCGACAGCTTCTTCGAATTGTATTGACAGCAGTTTCGATGCCCCGCCCGAGCCCATGGTCACGCCATACAAAACGCCGGCCCTGGACATCGTTTCGCGATTGTGGGTAATTAGAATAAGCTGTGAAAATTTTGAAAGACCGTCAATCATGTCGCCGTATTTTCTGGAGTTCGCTTCGTCCAAAGCGGCGTCGGTTTCGTCGAGAATAATGAATGGCGGCGGGTTGACTTGAGAAATTGCGAACAGAAGCGCGATCGAAGTAAGCGCGCGCTCGCCTCCGGAAAGCATCATCAGGCCTTTGATTTTCTTGCGCGGCAAGCTGACCTCTATTTCTATGCCTTCGGTAATTTCGCCTTCCTCCCTGTCCCCGTCTTCTTCAGGCACGGTATTTTCTTCAAATACCAAGGACAAATCGGTGTCGTTTTTTTTCTTTTTGACTTCGCGAGTTACTGAGAGTTTGGCCGAACCGCCGCCGAACATCATATTGAAAAAATGGTTGAACTGATCGTTGATTTTAATCACCCCGGCGCGGAATTCATTGTCCAATTTTTCTTCCAGTTCGGCGATAAGAGTTTTAAGCGAACCGGCTGATTGGCGCAGATCGTTCAGTTCGCGTTCCAAAAAAACGTCGCGCTCGCTGGTTTCTTTGTACTCTTTCATGATCTCCTCGCCGCCGGCACCGCCCGCTTCCTCGATGCGGATTTTGAGCTTTTCGATTAAACGCTTGCGATCCTCTTGTATTTTGCGGTCTTCGGCCGCGATTTCCGCGGCTTGCCATGAGTTTGTCGGGTGGGCGGAAATCGCGGCCACTCCTTCCCCGACAATTTGAAACTGTTCAAAATCCAAAACCTCGCGGCCTATGATCGCCCTGCCCTCCTCCAAATCGCGTTTGAAATCTTCTTCGATAACGCGCAGGCGTTCGGCTTTGTTCTCGATTCCTGAGAGCGCCGCCCGGACAGTATTTTGTTCATTCATAATTTGAAACACCGCCCGCTCGGCCTCGCGATTGGAATCTTTGTCCTTACTTATTTCATCTTGGAGAGCGGCGTAAGTCTTGCGGAAGGAGTTTTCTTTTTCATTCACGGCGCGCAGACGGTTATCAAGGGTATCGCATTCGGTTTTCAAATGTTCCAGCTCTTCATCAGAGTGAAGACGGGTTGAATCGCCGTTTCCGCTTTTGTGCCGCGCGATGAATTCGCTGAAAATTTTGCGGAGGAACCCGGCCAGCATTTGAAAACCGCCGCCATTTTCGGCCTCTCTGATTTTTTCTTCAACGGTTGCCCCAAGCGCTTCCACTTCGGGAAGCGGCACGGTTTTATTTTGCGACTGCGCCGCAAGTTCCCGCTCGCGCCGGAGAATCCTTTCTTCACTGCCTATCACCCCTTCCAAACGGCCGATTTCGCGCGTTAAAGCGTCTTTTTCCGCCCGCACCGCCGAGAGCTCGTCTTCAAGCCTGATAACTTCCTTGGATTTATCGTCGCTCGAAGAAGATTTGGCCAACACCGCCTTAGCGCCTGCCAATTTTTGTTCAAGCTGTTTTAATTCTTTTTCCGGCGCGTTTCGTTCGGCAATAATCGCATTTTTCTGGTTTTTAATATAAACGTCTTCGCGTTTGAAATATTCCTTAAAGAGCGCCCGCAATTCATCTTTGAGTTTTGCCGTTTTCTCGATCTTTTCCACTTGCTTTTTCAAAAATTTCAAATGGGGCGCGATTTCGCGGCGCAGAGATTCCACCGACTTCATGTTTTCTTCCGTCTTTTCAAGTTTTCGCTCCGATTCCTCTCGCTTGTACTGGTAGATTTTCAACCCGAGGGCATCTTCGAGCATATCACGTCTATCCTTACTTCCGGCATTCAAAAATTTATCGGCCTCGCCTTGGGAAATGATGTGGTGGCCGCTTGAGCCGATGTGAGCCGCAGCCAGAAGTTCGATGATATCTTTGAGCCGGACCTGGGTTCCGTTGATCAGATATTCGCTTGAAGAATCGCGGTAAATGACGCGTTCAAGTGACACCTCGTCAAAATCCACGTTAAGCGTTCGCTTGGAGTTATCGAAAGTCACTTTGACCGCGGCGCGGTTGGCCCGAGCCGCGTCTCCCCCGCCGTTCCAGATCAAATCCTCGGTGCGCTTGCCGCGCATGGATTTGATTGATTGCTCGCCCAAAACAAACCGAAAAGCCTCGGCAATGTTGCTCTTGCCGCTGCCGTTCGGACCTACCACCGCCGTAATCGGCGTGGAAAATTCCAAGATGGTTTTCTTGGCGAAAGATTTGAAACCGGAGAGTTCCAAAGACTTCAAATACATTGCGATATCATAACATTTTTTGGTTTTGATTTCCTAGAGCCTAATGTCCAAAGCCTAGCGCTTAATCTTTATTTTTCGCAAAGAAAAAAGTTGCCGCATTATCGCAGCAGCAATTCGAAATGCCGTCATATAGGTTCGATTCCCAAAGCAACGAAGTTAGTTTTCACCGCATCTTCATCTTCGGGATTTCCCGGTTTTCGTCGGAAGCGGATAAAATGAGCTGAGAAAGTGAGCGGAAAAATCAGTTCCAGTTTTTTGCTTTAAGCGCCGCTTCGGCGGCTTTCTGTTCCGCTTCCTGCTTTGACTTGCCTTCGCCTACCGCCACCCGCTCGCGACCGATGGAAACGGCTACCGTAAAATGTTTGTCGTGATCAGGGCCGGTCTCTTTCTGGACTTCATAAGTCGGCGTGACGCCGTCGATCTCCTGGGATTTTTCCTGGAAAAAACTTTTGGCGTCAAGCCAGCTTTTTTGGGCGATTATGTCGTCAAGGAGAACAAGAATGTGTTTTTTGATAAACATTTCGGCGGCGCCATAACCCTGATCTAAAAACAGCGCGCCGATAAATGCTTCCATGGTGTTGGCCAAAATAATTTGTCGCGCCCGGCCGGTATCTTTTGCTTCGCCGCGCGAAAGCAAAAGAAATTCATTCATGCCCATTTTTGACGCCACTTCGGAAAGCGTTACGGCGTTAACCAACGCCGAACGGAAAGCGGTCAATTCCCCTTCCGGTTTTTCAGGATACCGACTGAAAAGAAAGTGGGTGGAAATCAACTCCAAAACAGCGTCGCCCAAGAATTCCAAGCGCTCATTGTGTTCCAGAACATTACGGCGATTTTCGTTCAGATAAGAACGGTGCGTGAAAGCCGTCTGCAAGAGACCCTTGTTCTTGAAATAAATCCCAAGTTTATCTTCAAACTTTGAAAAATCCATGATAAGAAAGTTGCGACTCAAAAATCAAAATCCGAAGTTCAACGAAACCTTACGACCACGAACTTTAACTTTTGATTTGTATTTTTGAATTTTGATTTTTGCCTTTTGAATCATCCAATAAAATATCGACTGCTTTAGTGACGATTGGCAGAATATCGTTGTAGATGTTTAAAGTTATAATGTCCGCCATCTTAAACCAGCGCGCGTCATCCAAACCGCCAGACGTACCGAGTTTAAGATTGTCAAACCTTGCTTCGGCCAGAAAATAATTAACCTGTTTGCGCAATTTACCTTTTTCCGGATCAGAGGCAACATACTCATTGGCGCCAAGCGGTTCTTTAACGTCCACATCCAAACCCAATTCTTCTTTTACCTTGCGAACAGTACCCTGTTCAAGCGACTCCCCGCCCTCTATTTTACCCTTGGAGAGCGTCCAGTGGCCGAAGATGTCGTGTACGAAGGCCATATATATACCGCTGTCGTGCCTGGCAAATACAACCGCGCCGACCAACTTAACAACAGCCATCTTTTCGTACGGCACCTCCTCTTTGCGTTTCCTTTTCGACTCGCCGTCTTTACCCGGCTCGCCAAGTTCTTTGTAGACACTGCCCAGAACGCCATTCACGAATTTACCGCTATTGTCTCCGCCGTAAGTTTTGGCAAGCTCAATGGCTTCATTGATCGCCACTTTTTCCGGCACCTCCCCCTTGTCAGCAAACAAAAGCTCGTACAGGCCGATACGCAAAATATTGCGGTCGATAATTGAGATTTTTTCCAAAGGCCAGTCAGGCGCCGCTTTGGAAATGATATTATCGATATTCTCGCGTTTTTCCATGATTGAACGGAGGAGTTTTTTCATGAATGAAGTGTCGCCGATACCGGGCGCGAATTCGGCCACGTTGCGCTCAAGAACGTCTGTTATTGTGCCTATATCGCGCCGACCATTAAAATCCCACTCAAAGAGGGTTTGGAGAACTGTTGATCTTGCAAGGTGCCTATTAGCCATAAATGGCGACAACTGATTTCCAATTCCTAATTTCTAATGAAATTTCCATGCCAGTTTGAATTTTAGGCATTTCATTAGAAATTAGATATTGGGCATTGGACACCGCGTTAGCGGAGAGATTTATTGTTTCGATTCCGCGGCGCGTTTTTTCGCCCTTTTTTCGATCTTGGCATGCACATCCAAAACCGATCTGCCCTTGTATTTTCCACAAGTTGGGCAAACGACGTGTGGCAGTCGCGTGGCGCCGCACTCGGGACATTTCGAAAAACGCCGGTCTTTCAAAGCGAAGTGCGAGCGACGATTGTCGCGATGGCTTCGATTGGCGCGCATTCGTACTACCATAACTGACAAGATTACATCATTTGGAACTAAAATGCAAGATTTTGCACTAGACGAGTACATCGGTAACAGTTTGTTCGCTTTTGAATAATACTCCCACGGCGTCTGGTAGCCAAGGGTTTGGTGCGGCCGAACGAAGTTGTACTCGATCAGCCATTCGGTCAGTTTCCGATTGA
>JAGWZX010000030.1 GCA_018968805.1 Patescibacteria group bacterium
TTCGCGCCGATCGCCTTGCGCAGGCCGATCTCTTTGGTGCGCTCCGTAACTGTGGTGAGCATCATATTCATGATGCCGATGCCGCCCACGAGAAGCGATATGCCAGCCACGGCGGCAAGGAGAGTGGTGAAAGTGCCGGTGACGCTTGAAGCGGTGGCCACGATGTCGGCCTGGTTGAGGGTGTTGAAATCCGCTTGAGTGGGGTCGGAAATGTGGTGGCGGGAAAGGAGCAGGGAAGTAAGCTCATTCTGAAGCGCGGTCATGGAGTTAGCGTCAACCGCCTGGACGCTTATGCTTGTCACATAAGCCTCGCCGGCCAAAAAACGCTGCGCGGTGGACAGGGGAATGAAAATCATATCGTCTTGACTGCCGAAACCGCTCCCGCCCTTGGCTTTAGTGATGCCGATGACTGTGAATGGAATGTCCTTGATGCGGATAGTTTGACCCACCGCGTTCGCGCCGGTGCCAAAGAGGTCGTCACGAGCGGTCGGACCGAGTACCGCTACTTTAGCGATACTCTGGACGTTTTCGGCGGTGATGAACGAACCGCTGTCTATTTGCACGTTACGGACAGTCGGGTAATCGGGCGTGGTGCCGTCAACCGTGGTGTTGGTATTTGTGCCGCGGGCCGTTACTTGGTAACGGCCGGACAATTCCGGCGCCACGGCGGCCGCCAAAGTTATTTGTTGCGCGATCGCGGTAGCGTCGTCTTGGGTGAGCGTGCGCGCCGAACCGCGGCCTTGGCTTACTTGGAAACCCGGGCCGCGCTCCGCGCCCGGCATTACCATTACCAAATTCGAACCGATTGATTGAATGTTCGCTTGCACTGACGCTTGGGCGCCGGCGCCGATGGCGGTCATGGCTATTACTGACGAAATACCGATAACGATGCCGAGCATTGTGAGCCCGGAACGGACTTTATTGGCTGATAATGCCGCATAAGTTTCTTCAACGATGTCAAAAGTAGTCATGTTATTTATGTGACGCTTTTCTCCTCGCGTGAGTCCGGCTGTCAGAAATAATAAGGCCGTCTTTGATGTTGATAATACGTTTGGCGTGCTCGGCCACGTCGTGCTCATGGGTGATGAGCACGATAGTGCGGCCGTCCTCCTCGTTCAGTTTCTGGAAAGTACCGAGTACTATTTCGCCGGTTCGGGAGTCCAGGTTTCCGGTTGGTTCATCCGCCAATATCAATGTCGGGTTGTTGACTAGCGCGCGAGCGATCGCGACACGCTGGATCTGGCCGCCCGACAGCTGATTGGAGAGATGAGTGAAGTGGTCTACGGTCAGTCCCGCCGCGAGTAGCGAGGTTTCCGCGCGCGTGCGCCGTTCCTCCACGGGTACCTCGGCGTATACCAATGGTAGCATCGCGTTGCGTAATACCGTGGTGCGAGGCAGGAGATTGAACGCTTGGAATACGAAACCGATTTTATCTTTTCGGATCTGGGCCAATTCATCGTCGGAGAGTTTGGAAACGTCCTTGCCGTCTAGAAAATATGTTCCCGATGTCGGCGTGTCAAGACAGCCGAGAATGTGCATCAATGTTGATTTGCCTGATCCCGAAGGCCCCATTATGGCGACGAATTCTCCGTCATCAATGCGAAAACTCACACCCTTCAAGGCTTGGTAGCCGGCGCCGCCGTCGTCATAGGTTTTGGTGATATTTTTGACTTCAATCATGCTGTTCGTTTTATCCGCCGATTCTAAATACTCTGTTTGCCGGGCCGCGCGCTCCGCCGCCGACGGCGTTAAGGAGACTCGGCGCTTGCGTGGCGCTGTTTCCGCTCGCGACATTGGTAGTGCGCACGACCACCTGGTCGCCTTCGGAAAGTCCGCTAGTAATTTCCGTTGTGGTGTCATTTGACAATCCGACCGTTACCGGCTTGCGGGTTGGCGGTGTGGCCGAGGCGACGCCGGTCGTGCCGCTGGATTGTGCCGCCGTTATGTTTGGCAAAATTTGGACATACGAATTGCCGGCCGAGTCGGTTTGAACCGCGCTTCCCGGTACAGTCAACACGTCTTGATGTACGTTTGTGATGATCGCGGCCGTAACACTCATTCCCGGCTTGATTGCCGGATTGCTAGTGCTGAAATCTATATCAACATTATAAGTAACCACGCCTTGGTTGACCGTGCCGATGGTATCAATGCCAGTCACGGCGCCGGCGATAGTGGCGTTCGGCACGGCGTCAAAGGTAAGCGTGGCTTTATCGCCGACCTTGACTTTGGCCGCGTCAATTTCATTAAGCGAGATCTGCGCGAGTTCGTCATTTGATATGAAGGTAACAATACTAGTGGACGGGTCGGCGGCGTCGGTATTTTTAACATTGACTTTCGCTACGATTCCATCAAAAGGCGCTCGGATGTAGTAATTGGCCAGATTGTCCTGGGCGTCTTTAAGAGCGTTCTGTTTTTGTTGGACGGACAATTGAGCCGTTTGAATATCCAAAGGATCGGCGCCGGCTTGGAGTTTCGCGAGCGATTGGGTGTTTTCCGTAATGGTGTTCTGGGCGTTTGTGACGGCGTTAATGTCGCTTTGGATTGTGTTTTGGACATTAAGCAGATTGACCAATTCGGTGTTGGTCTGGCTGGTGTAGTTTCCCAAAGTGGTCAAATTTGTGTCGGCGGCGGGAAGCGGCTTCAAACCCTGATTGGTTAAAGTGTCTTTGTAAAGCTGTATGAGATTATTCGCGCTTTTAATCGCTTCCGACACGGCTTTGGTGGTGTTGTAGGTTTCATTCAACAGCGCGACGATTGTGGTGGTCGCAGAAGCGCGGCTGATCGCTTTGTAGTCATCAAAATTTTGGTTGAATGCCGTTTGGGCGGCTTGAAACTTAGCGTTGGCGTCATCTTTGTACTGATTGGCTTCAATCATGCCGGCGTTGCTGTATTGTCCGGCAATACCGGAATAGTAATCAACATTCCACTGGCCGCTTGAGGCTGTGTTTGTGTATAAGACGTCATGCAAGCCGGAAACGGTGCTCGGCAGATCCAAAAAAGTGTTAGAAATGGCGTTAAAGGCATTGTCATAATCAGTTGAAAGATTGGCTTGCGCGGTAATGAGCGATTGGTCGGTTTGGGTAATGGCATTTTGCGACTGGGTAAGCGACAGCGCGTCCGCCGGCTCCTGCAGTTTCGCCAAAGCGATTTGAGCACTCTGCAAGTTGACCTGCGCGTCACGCACCGCCTTTTCTGCGTCGGTGGTGTCGATCTGGGCGATCAGAGTTCCGGCTTTAACGGCTTGTCCGTCAGTCACGCCGACATAGACGATATTGCCGGACACGGTAGGTTTCAGATCAACCTGATTGGAAACCGAGACTTGACCTGTGCCGGTGACGGCGGAAATTACCGTACCCTTGGTGACGCTCGCTAAGATGTACCGTGTTTCGGCGCTCGTGTTGGTAAATTTGCCGTAGGTCCAGTAGGCGAAGAAAACGACCGCGAGGACAATGACACCGCTCCAGATTTTATGACGGCGGGTGAATAATTTAAGGAAACGGGGGAGGCGATGTATAAAATATTCTTTCATTATTTTATTGATTAGTTGATGTGGCGTTTGTACTCGTGGCGTAGGAAAGCGGCGGCAGGGTGCGAATCAACCGCGCTTCAATGGACGCATTGTTGGTCGGTTCGCCGATGATCAGTACGGAATCGCCGGTCTTGAGGGCGGTAGGTTTAATGGTTGCCAAACCGCGTTTGATTATAGTTTCGGATTCAATGGTGACTGTCTTTTCAACGCCGCTCCGGTCTTCGACAGTCAAGGTGGGAAGATTGATCTTGATAATCTTGCCGACGGCGCCGTGAGCATCCGAGAAATCCATGAACAGCATATCAAGAGGCCCGTGTCGGCCGCCGGCGAGGAGTCGGTAGTAGTTATCGCCGTTACGATACGAGAAACCGGCTTTGCGATAGCCGACCAGAATGCCGGCTTGAAAGACCAAAAGGATTACAATGACCGCAACGACAGCCAATATGATTTTCCTGACCATGCCGGAGGCGCTTGATTTTTTTTCTTCTCCCATATTCGTCCTTTGTTATTTACATTGATAAAGCAAGACGCGTTTCTTCGCGATGCCGCCAGAGAACGGAAGCGGAATAAAAGAATGCCAAGAAAGTCGCGAGTGCCAGGGTGACGCCGACAAGCGGCAATGATTCAACGAGGGAAAGGCCGAACGCTTTCCAAGATGCCATGACGGTGCCGGTGTCAGAAAAAACCAACGATAGATAATCCGAAAATTCCGATTGGGTGAAACCCTGCATGGCATAGATGAGCGACGGTACGAACGCGGCAAGCGAGAGCGCGACAGAGGAAAAATACAGCGTTACTTTCACGCGCGTATTTCGCAATCGCGCCCTTCCGATTTTGTCAATAATGCGGGCCGTTAAGGCCGCGTCCGGCTTGACAGTAAGCTTGGAGAATAACACGTGCAGGCTGTTTTTCATTTGCATAGTATACGCAATCTGAGCTATTTTTGGTGCATTATAAGCGGGGTCTCTTTGCTAGAATGTCGCGCAAGATTATCAGTGCCCGTCGGTGCTGGCTTTTGACAGTGTGCAGGGGTTTGCCCAAAATTGCGCCGATTTCATCAAAGGTGAAGTCATTTTGGTAACGTAATAAAAGCACGTCGCGGTAAGCGGGCGAGAGCGCGACCAAAGCCTTCTCAAGCATTACTTTGTCTTCGGCAAGCGCCGCCACCTCTTCGGCCAGCGGGAGCGGGTCGGCGAGCGTATCATTGAATGCGCCGGACTCATCCGTAGTTTCAAACATGGAAAACGGCACGCTTCTTTTTTTGCGCAACCAATCAATGGCGGTGTTTCGGGCGATGGTAAACAGCCAGGTGCGAAAGTTTTGTTCAGTGCGATATTTCGCGAGATGCTTCCAGGCTTTTAATACCGTTTCCTGCACGACATCCGCGGCGTCTTCGGAATCACCCGTGAATCGGTACACGAAATTATACAGCGCCGGCGTGTGCCGCTCGACGAGCTTTTTTAACGCCCGCTCGTCTCCCGCCAGATATGTTTTGACTAAATCAGCGTCGCTTTCCATATAAACACGTGAATAGCTTAGCGCAACATGGTCACGAGATTATTTCCCGGCGCGGTTGTCGTCGCGACAGTGAACCGCGTTTCTCCAATGAGCGCGCCTTGAGCCGTTTCAACACTCACTTGCCAAAGGGCGGGAAAGGCGCCGGTTTTGAAAGTATAGCCGCGAAAACCCGCATCACGGCCTCCGACAATTTGAAATGGCACGAGGTCTGTCGTCACCCACGCGTTTTTAGAAGCGTCAAAATAAGACCAGCGATAAAAAAGCGGCGTAGTGATGCGAGTGGGGGCAAAGACGGAACTCCACACGTAGACCGGTTCCCCCGGCGATTTATGATAAGTGCCGGATGTGTCGGTAATGATGGGGTACCAAAAACCGGGTTCGAAAGAAAGCGAGTATGAACCGTCATTGTTTCGCGTGACGAGATGATAGACGCCGATATATTTAAGCGCCAGCGGCACGGGCGGAATGATTTGTTCAAAATAAGCGATATTGAACAGCATGTAGATCGCGGCGACGCTTATTACGGCGGCGCGTTTGTCGGAAGCGAAAGCCTCCGGCGCGGCGCGCCGGCCGACCAGCCACAAAAGCGACACTATCGCAACGCTCACTAGTCCGCTTGCCATGAAAATGTCGCTCCCGATTCGTCCGACGATGATAGGCAGGGAAAAGACGGCGTATGAAAAAAGCACGATGAAAAAAATGGGAATTTGGAAGCGCGGCAGATGATAACGTTCGCGCAAAAGTTCGTTGCCCAGGACCATTAGCACCAGAAAAGCCAGGAACGGCCAGCTGGCCGCAAGGGAAGCGCTTCGCGTGTAAAAAATGATATAAGCGCTCATCAGACTGCCGAAACAAAACTGCATAATGATCGCGAGCCACCTTCCGTATTTTTGAGATGGTCCGCCGGAGTTTTTCTTGACGTGGATGTTCAGTGCGATAATGCAGAATGCGGAAATCGTCAGGTAAGTGCCAAGCATGATGTTGGCGAAGGCGTGGTCAATGCGTCCGATCATCACATTGTCCCAGGCGAAACCGAGAATGAAAGCGACGGCGCTCCCATGTTTCTTTATTTTTTGGCGGAGCGATTCCATGAGATTGGCGAATTATGACACATAAGCCATTCCATAGCAAAATCCGCGCCCGACTCTGACAACTCTTTCCACTTTATGTTACCGATGTGTCAGATTTTCGGAGCGGGGTTATGACGCTTGATTATGCGCCACTCCAACCAGATAAGCCAAAGAACGGTAAGGTCAAAGACACTTAAGAACAACAGCCACAGCGAATGATTAAAATTCCACTGATAAACCTGATAAGCCACGAATAGACCAAGCACCACTATGGCTAGAGGATAGGACCACAATTTGCGGCGCAAGAGTCCCCAGACCAATAAGCCGTTAATAACCCCGTGGCTTATGAGATATAACGCGCCGTAAAATTTGCCGCTACCGGTCAATTGTTCCACCGAGTGCACGAGATAATTTGCAATCGCGTCGTGCGGATCCTCGGTGATTTCGTCTTGTGTGAAGAAGTTAACGATATTAACAATAGTGCCGGTTGTCGCCAAGGCCAAAAATAAACCGCTCAAAATTTCAATCACGGCGTGGACGCCTTTCAAAATCAAACTGCCGTCAAAAAACCAGCGGATTTCTTTTTCACCGGCGGATTCTTGCTTGTCTGCCGCTGCCATTCTAGAGGGTGGTTACCATGTTAGCGGCGAAGATGAGCGCGACCATAATGATCATTATTAAAAAGAAAACCACAAGCCAGCCCAAGGTCCAGAAAATAATCCGCAACGCTTCTTTTTTGTTGTCGGCGAGCATAAGCTCGGTCGGGTAAAGAAGGGCGATGGAACCGCAAATCAGCGCCGAGATGATGAATGTCATGAGGAAAATGGTTATACCCAGGACCGGCGGCAGATTGAGGTTGCGAAGAATCGTGATCTGTTGGACGCTTTGCACAAGCAGGGCGAAAATGGAAACATACGCCGTAAGGCCGGCGGCTTGAAAGAGACCGATGGAGGCGGGGGAGTATTTCATGGTTGAATGATTAACGGTTATTGCCCATATTATAACATTTATCCGCGAAAATATTTGCAAATCTGGTAATGTGTCGGTAATGCGCCAACAGTACCTGACTCAAGCGATCGCTTGAGTCAGGTACTG
>JAGWZX010000116.1 GCA_018968805.1 Patescibacteria group bacterium
ATAACCGGGCCAATGTATGGGAACGCGAGCTTTGTGATGTTTTTAGGTCTTGGCATGGCGATGAGATTGGCTGGTAATTCCCCTCGATTGTAGCGCGATAGCTACCGAAGGGGTATTACCGATGTATCTCATCTTCTTCACCGGTTTTTCAACACGACGCACATCTTCGGCAATTTGCCGCTTGAGACCGCTTTCGTCTTTGAAAGATCGAAACGGGCGCAGGAATTTGTAAAGATGAAGAATTATTTTTTGGCCGTAGAGCGAACCGGAAAAACCTATAAGATATGCTTCCAGCTTGGGTAGTTTGCGCTTGTCCAAAGGGCCGATGACAATACCGGCTTTGCAAATTTGTCCACCCGGAAGTGTCGCTGTCCCGGCATACACACCCAGATCAACCTTCATTTTTTTTCTTGAATACTCGCGCCGGTCAAGATTGGCCGTTGGAAAACCCAGTTTTTTACCATAGCCGTCGCCCCGCACCACCCTGCCTTCAATTTTTATATCCATTTTAATCAGAAGTTAGAATCACCCGCGCAGGGCCACCCTCAAGGCCGGTAAATTTTAAGGGCAGGCAGAAAAGATTGTAGTTGCCAGCCGAGACTTTGGATAAATCCAGACCTTCAATGATTGGAATATTTTTGGAAAGAAGCGACGTGTGCGGGCGCTGGTCCTTGCTCCCCCGCTGTTTTACCGAAAGATAATCGATGCCGAAAAGAGCAACGCCGGTGTCAGCGAGATAATCAGCCGCGTCGCCGGCAAGATAAATGTAGTGCTCGTAAAAACTTTCAAAACCACGCTCGGAATTTTTTGTTTTGAGGAGAATTCGCTCGCCAGCTTGGATATTATGCGGCTCAAGATCGGAAACTGTCACCGCGCCGAGACTTTTCGTACAGTCAAGAACGCGGCAAGGGCCGACGAAAGTCTCTAGCGGAATGGCGTCAAGCGGCACGCCGTTCAAAACGGCGTGCCGCGGCGCGTCCACATGCGTTCCGGTATGCGAACCCATCGTGATTTTGGAAAGGTGCGTTGAGTTTTTCGGCATCGCCGCGTGCACGGAAATTTCCAAAGGGACATTCCCCGGATAAATTACAGTCTTCTCATTAAGCGCCAGTGACACGTCAAAAATTTTCATACTTTTATTTTATCCTATCTTTCTCACTACTCCTTTGTCTGCGTCAACCCCAACGACATCGCCATCCTTAAAAATCTGTGTAGCAACTCCGGTACCGATGACGCAAGGCTTCTTCATCTCCCGAGCAACAATCGCGGCATGAGACAGAATTCCGCCGGCATCAGTCACAAACGCGGCCGCTTTTTCCATGAGAGGCAAAAACTCCGGCCTGGTCATACCCGTTACTAAAATGTCGCCTTTCTCAAACCCGTCCTT
>JAGWZX010000117.1 GCA_018968805.1 Patescibacteria group bacterium
TGTTTCTCGGGCGCACCAACATGGACGAGTTCGCCATGGGTTCATCAACGGAAACTTCAGCGTTTGGCGTGACAAAAAATCCTCACGACGTGTCGCGCGTGCCCGGCGGTTCCTCCGGCGGCTCCGCCACCGCCGTGGCCGCCAACTTAGCGTTGGCCGCTTTGGGAAGCGATACGGGCGGTTCAATCAGGCAGCCGGCCAGTTTTTGCGGGGCCGTCGGGTTCAAGCCGACCTACGGCGCAGTGTCGCGCTACGGCCTTATGGCCATGGCTTCTTCTCTTGATCAGATCGGGCCTATTGCGAGGACGGTTGAAGATGCCAGGATTATTTTTAACTGCATTAAAGGCAAAGACCCGCTCGACAGCACCTCTGTTGATTTAGAAGCTCGCAGCTCGCGACTTACGGCTAAAAGCCTCCGCATCGGAGTACCGAGGGCGTTCACGGAAAACGAAGGCATTGACCATTCCGTCGCGGAAAATTTCAAAACTTCGCTTGAACGGTGTCAGACGCTGGGCTTCAAGATGCAAGACATATCTTTGCCGACCATTTCTTATTCTCTGGCCGCTTATTACATCATAATGCCGGCAGAAGCCTCGACCAATTTAGCCCGTTACGACGGCGTCAAATACGGCCTTCACAAGAGCGGCCGGAGTCTTATTGAAGACTATCTTGAAACAAGGGGCGCGGGTTTCGGCAAAGAAGTCCGCCGCCGCATCCTTCTCGGATCATACGTGCTTTCTTCCGGTTATTACGATGCCTATTACAACAAAGCGGTTGAGGCCCGCAATCTCATAATAGACGATTTCAATAAGGCTTTTGAGACTGTGGATTTTATTGCCATGCCGACTACGCCGACGACGGCTTTCAAAATCGGAGAAAAAGCAAACGACCCTCTGGCGATGTATCTGGCCGATTTGTTCACGGTGAGCGCCAATATTGCCGGATTGCCGGCCATTTCCATACCTTCCGGTTTTACATCCGTAGGCGGGGCAAAGTTGCCATTGGGTTTTCAGCTTTTGGCCAAAGCCGGAGCCGACGCGGATATTTTTTCCGCGGCTCAAAGTTTTTTCAAATAGATTTATGGACGCGGTACGTTTTATAGACAATTCGGCGATTTATCAGGCGATCTACAACCTTTACGCGGCGGTGCATATTCCAACGGGCGGTGATACCGCGATGTTTTTCCTGTACCTTCTGGTATTGCTTAGGCCGCTCTCTGTCTTCCTGACCCTTTTTTTCCTGACGGGCATCATTTACTGCACGATCAGGATTAGGGCGATGATGCGCGAGGAAGAGGAAGAGATGCATGCGGCGGGACACGCTGGGGCCGCGGCGCACGGCGCCGCGGCCCCAGCGGGATCGGCGGGAAACAGGCGTTT
>JAGWZX010000031.1 GCA_018968805.1 Patescibacteria group bacterium
GTGGTATCGGTAGTCATCTCCAAAGACGTACCGCAATTGCAAGTGGTTTATGAAAATCCTTTCGGCAATGACCCTTTCTTCCAAAACTTCAACATTCAAGTGCCCGTCTACCAGCAAAAAGGCACCAAAAACGAACAGGTGGGCGCTGGTTCCGGTTTTCTCATCACTTCCGACGGTTATATTCTTACCAATCGCCACGTCGTCGAAGATGACACGGCAACCTACACCGTTCTTCTATCAAACGGTACGCAAAAGCCGGCTAAAGTGATTTATAAAGACCCTAACAAAGACATCGCGATAATCAAGATTTCCGGCACCGGCTACAAACCGCTGCCATTGGGTGATTCAAATTCCGTTCAACTCGGCCAATCTGTAATAGCCGTAGGCAATGCCTTGGGACAATATAACAACTCCGTTTCAGTGGGTATTATTTCCGGATTGAACCGAAGCATTGAGGCCGCGGACCAGACAACCGGCCAGCCGGAGACTCTCGCTGGCGTGCTCCAGACCGACGCCGCCATTAACCCCGGCAACTCGGGCGGACCGTTGGTTGACCTTTCCGGCAATGTCATCGGCATCAATGTCGCCACCGTCGTCGGGTCCAACAACGTCAGCTTCTCCATTCCCATAAACAGCGTCAAAAGCGTCATCCACTCGCAGTTGGGAATCTGAATAGCTTAAACTTTCCAACGCGCATTCGAAAAGATCAAACTTCATAAGATTCCCGAAATTGGCGTGAGTATTCGGTTCCCGAAGAATGTCAATAACAGGTATTGACGTTCTTGCAGATAAATTTGTGAGAACGGCCATTTTCTGTTACACTGCGCGCAAAGATATATGGCAGACCAGAACGACAAGAACTGGTGGCGGCCGGCGGTGGAAATTTTTAGCCAAGTATCAGTATGGGTGGTAGTACCGATAGTTGCCGCATTGGTCATCGGTAAATATCTCGACTGGCGTTTCGGAACCGCGCCATGGCTGTTTCTCGGTCTGACTGGATTAGCATTTCTCATGTCGTGTTTCGGCATCGTGCGCACGGTAAACCGATACATCAAAAAAATTCAAAAAGAAAATGGGAGTACGGGAGAATCAAAATAACACAGTTGGAAAAATGACGGCCGCGCCGGGCGCGGCCGTGGTTACCACGACCGAAATAAAACACGAAAGCACGCTGTTCGCCGAACCGATAGGCCAGCTAGGAGGTTTTCCCGTAACCAACGCCCTTATCACCAGTGTCGCGACGGTCATTGTAATTGTCGCTTTCACTACGATCTTGCGGCGCCGTTTGCGTGAAATACCATCGGGTATTCAAAACGCTTTTGAAACCATTCTTGAAGAAGCGCTCTCGCTTTGTGATCAGGTCACCGGCAGCCGCGCCATTACCGCCAAGGTTTTCCCGCTCGCCTTTTCGGTTTTTATTTTCATTCTGATCAACAACTGGATCGGCCTTTTGCCTTTGGGCGGTTTCGGTCTCCTCGAAAAAACCTCCGCCGGACTTTCCTTCGTACCGTTTCTCCGCAGCGGTTCGGCCGATCTGAACACCACGCTCGCTCTTGCAGTCATGGCCGTCATCGGCGCAAATGTTTTTGGAATATTTTCAGTCGGTACTTGGAAACTTTTCAATAAGTACATAAACCTAAAAGCCCTCGGGGGTATCTTAAAAAAGATACGCCACGAGCCGTCCGTGCTTGTTATCGCACCGGTGGAATTTTTCGTCGGTATCCTGGAACTCATCGGCGAGTTCGCCAAGATCGCATCTCTCTCTTTCCGTCTCTTTGGAAACGTTTTTGCAGGCGAGGTGCTTTTAGCCGCCATGAGTGCTATTTTTGCTTACGCCCTGCCCGTTCCATTCATGTTTCTGGAAATTTTCGTCGGCGCCATTCAAGCCCTTATATTCGCCGTCCTGCTTCTGGTCTATTTCACCATCGCCGCGCAAGACCATGAGGGCGAGAGCCGCGAAACCGCGCACGCGCATTGACCGGTGGGAATGTTGCGGAAAAAAAGTATTTTTTGTATAATGCGGCCAAACTTCAAGGATTTTTCCTTTTTGTTTATCAATTATTATTAATAACACAAAGAACGTATGGACCTGACCACGCTCGCGAAAGGTATTGCTATCGGTCTCGGCGCCCTCGGCCCTGCCTTAGGTATCGGCATGATTGGCGCCAAAGCCATGGAATCAATAGGACGCAATCCGGAAGCCACCGGCAAAATTCTGGTGCCAATGCTTATCGCTTCGGCTTTCGCGGAAGCAATCGCGATTTACGCGCTCGTAATCGCATTCTCAATATAACAGTTGATAGTTGAAAGATTTAAGATTCAAATAAGATAAACATCTCTTTCGCTTATAAGTCTTAAATCTTGACTACTGTCTGCTGAAAAAGACAGTTTTTGGTTTTGCTTACAACTGGCAACTTGCAACTTTAATCTTATGGGTTCGATAATTTCCACATTTCACATTGACTGGCGCATCATTGTCGCCCAACTTATAAACTTCTGTATAGTACTCGCGGTACTATATTTTTTCGCTCTCAAGCCGCTCCAAAAACTCATGTCTGAGCGTTCAGAAAAAATCGCCCGAGGCGTTTCCGACGCCAAGCAAAACGCCGAACTTTTGGCGGCCACCAGAGCGGAATACGAAGCGGCTTTGCAAAAAGCGCGAGCCGAAGCGGAGACCATTTTCCAGGAAGGTAAAAGACAGGCCGAGGCCAAGCGAATGGAAATGGTGGAAGCGGCCAAGAAAGAAGTGAACGTAATGCTCGCAAACGGCAAAAAAGCGCTTGAAACGGAAAAAACCAGAATGGTTGATGATGCCAGAAAAGATGTTGCCGCTCTAATCGTTGAAGCTTCCAGGAAGGTGCTCGGCGGCGTGGCCGACAGTACGATGGACGGCAAAGTCGCCAAGGAAATTGAGAAATTGAAATAATATGAAAAAACTTTCCCCACATGAAGTTGGATCCGCTATTTACGCCGCCGCCAAAGGGAAACTTGGCGCGGAGTTGGAACACATTTTGCAAAACGCCGCCGCGTTCATCGCCCAAAAAAATTTACTGTCAAAAAGCGAAGAAATCTTGAGCCACGTCGAAAAAGCGCGCGAAAAAGATGAAAATATCGTGCGCGCGAAAGTTACTTCCCCTCACCAGCTTTCGGAACATGCCGAAAGAGAAATAAAGCACGCCTTAAAAGAACGGTTCAAAGCCCGCGAGATCGCTTTGGATATCGCGAAGGATCCCGCTCTTCTCGGCGGCGTGCGCATTGAAACTCGTGACGAAGTGATAGACCTGTCCTTCTTAAATAAGCTTAAGCAATTACATAATTATTTATTAAAAAACTAATATGGCCGGCAACACCATCGTAGAAAATTTAAGAAAGCAGATTGAGAAATTCCAGAGTGAAGTCAAAGCCGAAAAAGTCGGCCATGTCGTGGAAGTTTTTGATGGCATCGCCCGCATCTCCGGCCTCTCTGAAATCAAAGCCTCGGAAATGGTGACATTCCCGCGCGGGGAAGTCGGCGTAACTCTAAACCTTGAGGAAGATTCTGTCGGCGCGATTATTCTCGGTGATTTTTCCAAGATTGAAGAAGGCGACGAGGTAAAAGCCACCGGACGCATCTTGGAAGTGCCGGTCGGCCAAGCCCAAATCGGCCGCGTCCTCAATGCTTTGGGTGAACCGATTGACGGCAAGGGCGCAATCAAAACTGATAAGACTTCTCCGATCGAGAAGGTGGCGCCGGGCGTGATTACCCGCCAGAAAGTGAGCGAGCCGGTCCAGACCGGCATCAAAGCCATTGATGCACTGATTCCCGTAGGCCGCGGCCAGCGCGAACTTATCATCGGCGACCGCCAGACCGGCAAGACCGCTATCGCCATTGATACGATTTTGAACCAAAAAGGCCAGAACATGATTTGTATCTATGTTTCCATCGGCCAGAAAGACTCCAAACTGCGCAAAATCCAAACCCGTCTTGAAGAAGGCGGCGCGATGGCCTACACCATAATCGTCAGCGCCGGCTCTTCGGAATCGGCCGCACTCGCCTACATTGCGCCGTATGCCGGCGTAACCATCGCCGAATACTTCATGGAGCAAGGCAAGGATGTTTTGATAATTTACGACGACCTTTCCAAACACGCTGTCGCTTATCGGGAAATTTCTCTTTTGTTGCGCAGACCGCCCGGCCGCGAAGCTTATCCGGGCGACGTGTTCTACCTGCACTCCCGCCTTTTGGAACGCGCTTGCCGGCGCAACGCCAAATATGGTGGCGGCTCTATCACTGCCCTACCGATTATTGAAACCCAAGCCGGTGATGTCTCGGCTTACATTCCCACCAACGTCATCTCCATCACCGACGGCCAGATTTTTCTGGAAACCGACCTCTTTTACAAAGGCATTCGGCCAGCGGTCAATGTCGGCCTTTCCGTTTCGCGCGTCGGCGGCGATGCCCAGATAAAAGCCATGAAAAAAGTGGCCGGCACTTTGAAATTGGAACTCGCCCAATACCGCGAGCTGGAAGCGTTCGCCCAGTTCGGCTCGGACTTGGATGAAAGCACCAAAAGACAGCTGGAGCGTGGCAAACGATCGGTAGAAGTTTTGAAGCAGGCGCAATACTCGCCGGTCAAAGTGGAACATCAAGTGGTCACGCTTTACGCCCTCATCAAAGGCTTCATGGACGACATTCCTGTCGCCAAAATCAAAGAATTTGAAGCGGGACTCACCGACTACGCCGACCGCCACGCCAAAATCTTTTACAAAGAACTGCGCGAGCAAAAAATGTGGAGCGACAAAGGCGAGGAGGAGTTAAAGAGAGTGATCGGCGAGTTCAAAAGCAGTTTCAAGATTTAAGTAAAAATTCTCCCCCGTTTCGCGTAAACGCGAAACGGGGGTAAGGCCGAGGCCAACTGTCCGCATAGTATAGCAAATGAAGAAAGATTTTCAAAAATGGCACGATAAGAAAACTCTCATCAATGAGAGCGAGAAACGTCCCGGCTTTCACGAACGAGAAGTTTGGTGGTGCGCGCTCGGAGTCAATGAGGGTTTTGAGCAAGACGGAGGCGGAAAAGATTTTCTGTGGCCAGTTGCGGTCTTTAGAAAATTCAACAATGAAATTTTTTGGGGAATACCCCTAACCCAAACAAAAAAGGATACCGCGTTCTATTTTCAGTTCCACATCTTCCAGTTTGATACTGACGGAAAAGAACCGAAGAAAATCCCGAGTACCGCGATTTTGTCGCAAATGCGTTTGATTGACGCCTCACGACTAAGCCATAAGTTAGGAGACATCGTAAATGCTGATTTTAAAACCCTAAAGAAAAAGTTCAAGGCGCTTTTGCCTTGAACTTTTTCTTGTTACCTCCGCCAAAGGCGGAGTCGGGCCTAAGCCGTTTGTACCCATATACTATTATACGCAAGTTGAAAGTCAAGCGAAAAAGTTGAAAATCGCTGGATAAAATGCTAAATTACGCCTACAATAAACAGTTTTTAGACTAAAAATAAAGTAACGCAGTGAAAACCAGAAATCACATTTTGATAGCAGTTGTCTTGATGGTTTCCATCGTTCCGTCTTTGGCCTATGCGGCTTGGTGGAATCCCTTTTCTTGGTTTTCGTGGCTTAAACAAGCAAACAAGCCGAGAGCTGTTCAGAACGAGACAAACACTTATGCGACCAGTACGCCGACCGCCACGACAACACTAGAAGCTACAGGGTCAACATTAAAACTAGGCGCGGATAAACAACCGGCCTTGAGTGACCAGACCTCAGAAATTGAAAAACTCAAGAAACAAATTGAGGAGTTAAAAAACAGTCAGACAAAAAATACCGACATACCCACGCCCCAACCTTCAGACAACACACCAAAAACCAAGACTCTGCCAAACGGCATGATCATTGACGACAAAGGCAATATACTGAACCTGGACCAGTACGTCCAAACCCAGAAAACGAATATTCAGACGCCTCCGACTCCTTCGCCTGCACCCGATTATAAATCAATCGGCGAAAATTATTTTGACGCTCACAAAACATGCGTTGGATTGGACAACCCAAGTCAGCAATATAACTATTGTGTAAACTATAGTCTTAACCAAACGCAACCAGCACAACAAACACCTCAACAAATTTCAAATCAGCAAAACCAACAAAAAACCAACCGGGTAAACACTTTAACATCACAGTATAATAGCGATATAAGAAAACTAGAACAACAAATTATCGATATAAAAACACAACACTACGCCGATACTGCCGCGGCACAAAGCTACGGCGGTTCCCAATCATCTGTAGATGGGCAAATCCAAAACCTCACCAATGCCGCGAATTTGAAAATTCAAAAAATCCAACTGCAAGAACAACAGCTATATCTCGACTATCAAAACAACTTGAGTAATCTTTAATCTTCCAACTAACAACTTCCTATGCAAGGCACCAAAGAAATCAAGCGCCGGATAAAATCAATCAAGAACACCAAGAAAATCACCAAGGCGATGGAATTGGTGGCGGCTTCGAAGATGAAGCGCGCGGTTTCCTCTGCCCTGGCCTCACGCTTGTACGCTGAATACTCTTGGGACATTTTGACTTCAATCAGCCGCAACGTAGAAGAAATCACCCACCCGCTTTTTAATGAACGTCCTGCCAAAAATACACTGCTTATTCTCATTACATCCAACCGCGGCCTTTGCGGCGCCTACAACGCCCAAGTCATCAAGAAAGTGTTGACCTTGCTCAAAAAAAACGGCGGTAAAAATATCGAAGTTGTGACGGTCGGTAAAAAAGGAGACGCGGCGATGCGGCGTGTCGGCAAAAAGGTCATTGCCGCCTTCCCTGATTTGTCGGGCAACTTCACCATGCGCGACGTTCTGCCGATTTCCACCTTAGCCGTCAATGAATACACCCCCGGCAGATACGACCAGGTGCTAGTGGCGTATACTGATTTCAAATCGGCAATGAGCCAAACGCCAAATATCAAGCAGATCGTGCCTGTGTCAAAAACCGAGCTCAAAGAGTTTATTTCTGAACTGGAAA
>JAGWZX010000032.1 GCA_018968805.1 Patescibacteria group bacterium
ATTGCGGGTATGCGTCTTTTCATTTTCTAATAACAGTATTTAACAGTAGTTCCGTCATTGGTACATATCTGGTGCGTACGCATCAGATATGTACCAATGACGAATTTATAAAATTTATACTGCAGGGGCTAATAAATTCTCGCTGGGGTCATTTGGGACACTCATATTTTCCGCGCTTTTCGGGGTCGGAAATGTTTTATGATAAAATAATCACATGATAGAAGTTGAATTAGAGCGGTCGTTCTTGGTAAAAAAATTTCCGGAAGGGTTCCGGAATCTGCCACGGAAGGAAATCATAGATACTTATATTCCGGCGGAAGACAGACATCCGGTGGTCCGCATCCGCAAGAACGGCGACAAATTTGAAATCACCAAAAAACAGCCGATCGCCGAAGCCGATTCATCGGAACAAACCGAACATACCATCAAGCTTTCAAAGGAAGAGTTCGGCGCGCTCTCGCCGGTTAAAGGGAAACGCTCGCGGCGGGTCCGTTATCTCAAAGATTACGGCGAAGCTAAAATGGAACTGGACGTTTTCCAGGACGACCTGGCCGGGTTAGTGATTGCCGATTTCGAATTCAAAGACAAAGCGACGAAAGATAATTTCAAAATGCCGGATTTTTGCCTGGTCGAAATAACAGAGGAAGAATTGTTCGCGGACGGCATGCTGGCCGGGGCGGGGTATGGCGATTCGGCGAAACGCTTGAGCGAGCTTGGTTATATTAAAATATCGCCATGATTTCTTCCGGAACCATTATTGTCCTGGCATGGTTAGTGTTTATTGTCGTATGGGGCGTGAGCGCTTTCGGCGCGAAAAAGAATCGGCGGCTTGCGGGAGGCTGGAGAAGCGGCAGGGGAATTGCTGTCCGGTTCATCGTCGCGCTTGTCGTGTTTGTTGTCGCGATTAACCAGCCGGCATTCTTCAGAAAAATTTTAAGGCAGCCGTTCTCTGGCGCCGCGCCCGCCGCGGGCGCGGCGCTCACCGTAGCGGGAGTCGCGTTTGCTGTTTGGGCGCGTTTCCACATAGGTCGCGACTGGAGCAGTTATCCGACATTGAAAGAAGACCACCGGCTGGTCACGTCCGGTCCTTACCGTTTTGTCCGCCATCCGATTTATACCGGCATGTTACTGGCGATTTCAGGTTCGGCCTTAGCCGCCGGACCATTTTGGCTTATCGTCTTCGCCGGCGCTTTAGTCGTGTTTATTTTCCGTATTCGCGCCGAAGAACGTCTTATGCTCTCGCAATTTCCCGACACCTATCCGGCTTATCAAGCCCGTACCGAGAAACTTATTCCGTTTGTATGGTAATATATAATATAATAGTGTCGCGGATCCCTTAATGACCCTTACTAAATTATTATGAATATGAAAAAAACTATCATCGCAATCGTTGTTGTTCTTATCGTCGCGCTTGGTGGATATGTCTGGTGGCTGTCAAGAAGCGCGCCGCAGACTGCTCCCGCGGAGAACGCCCCGGGGGGAAGCGCCTCTGCGGGAGCTTCGGGATTGACGGTCACACCCGTTACCACTCAATCGGGAAGCGGTCAGGTGATAATCGGCAAATCCGTTCAGGGTCGTGACATTACCGCTTATACTTTCGGTCAAGGTACGACAAGCATCATGTTCGTCGGCGGCATCCACGGCGGTTACGAATGGAACACGGTGCTTCTCGCTTACAATTTGATTGATTACCTCACGGCCAATCCTCGGGCGGTGCCGGCGAACGAGAGCGTTACCGTTATTCCCGTGGTCAATCCAGACGGTTTGTACAAAGTGGTCGGTTCAGCCGGCCGGTTCAGCGCGGCAGACGTGCCGACCGGCGCGGGGGCGACCGTGCCGGGACGATTCAACGCGAACAACGTGGACTTGAACCGGAATTTTGATTGCGATTGGAAGGCGACAGGCACTTGGCAGAATACGCCGGTTTCCGGGGGCAAATCATTGTTCTCCGAACCGGAAAGCAAGGCCGTGAGAGATTACGTAGAACTTCATCATCCGACGGCGGTGGTGGTGTATTACAGCGCGGCTGGCGGCGTCTTTGCCTCAAGTTGCCACAACGGAGTGTTGGCTGAAACCAAAGCGCTTACTGACCTATACGCCAAAGCGGCCGGTTACCCGGCATATCAAAGTTTTGATTTCTATGCCACAACCGGTGACATGACCAATTGGCTCGCGGTCCAGAATATTCCGGCGATAAGCGTGCTTCTGTCAAATCACAGTGATACCGAGTGGACGAAGAACCTGGCCGGCGTGCGGGCCGTGCTTGCCAGTTTTGCGAAATAATCCCGATGGAGTCTTACGCGAGAGTTATCGCGGCGGTTTTAATCGTTGCCGCGTTTGTTTCTGTCGGGATACTCTTCATACGATGGGATCAAACTAGGACGCCGCCGGCTGCGGAGCATCCGGCGGCGGTTTCTCCTGTTCGGGAGGTCATCGGTTACTCGGTGCAAGGCCGACCTATTGAGGCCTACACCTATTCAGCCGTCCCGTTGAACGGGTCGGCTGGCGAGGCTTCCACCACGAAATTGCTTTTTGTCGGCGGCATCCACGGCGGTTACGAGTGGAACAGCGCTTTGCTCGCGTACGACTTTATTGATTATCTGTCCGCTCATCCTGATTTCGTGCCGCGAGGGATGAACATCGCTGTTATTCCCGAGGCCAATCCGGACGCGGTTTCTAAGGTTACCGGCAAGGAAGGGCGTTTCAACGCGGCCGATGTTACCGGCGACAAAAATGTTCTGACGGGAGCGCGCTTCAATGCCGACGGTGTCGATCTCAACAGGAATTTTGATTGCAAGTGGAGCGCCATTAGTACCTGGCAGAACAAGCGGGTCTCCGGCGGAACAGCGCCGTTTTCCGAACCGGAAAGCCGCGCCATCCGCGATTTTGTTTTAAAAACAAAACCGGCGGCCGTGGTTTTTTGGCACAGCCAGTCCGGCAATGTCTACGCTTCGGCCTGTCGGAACGGTATTTTGCAGGCGACTCTTGGCATCATGAACGCTTACGCGGCCGCGGCCGGCTACGGTGCCATAAAAACCTTTGACGCCTACGCGACAAGCGGCGCCGGAGAAGACTGGCTCGCTTCAATCGGCATTCCCGCTCTGACGGTTGAGCTGACCACCCATCAAGATGTTGAGTTTGAAAAAAATCTCGCCGGCGTCAAGGCGGTCATCGGTTATTTTGAACACTGATCTTGCGGATTCAATCAAAAATAGTAACGAGGTAGCCGTCCAAGGTTTGTTGGTCAAGTTGGTAGAAATATTTTCCTTCCGCATGAAGGTCGCTTGCCAGTTTAACTCCAACAAAACGCCAGTGCCAGGGTTCGTATACGTAGTAACCGTTATCGGGAGGATAAGACATGGTAAACCCGTACTTATAAGCGTTTTGAACGAGCCATTGGTAAGCGGCGGTTTTGTCAAAACTGCTGTCAAGCTGGCCTCCGAGGCCCGTTGTAATCAAATCAACAGCCGTGCCGAGCTGGTGTTCGGAATAACCTTGGTTGGCGGAGAAAGAATTGGCGGCGCCGGAGCCGTAGACCATTTGATAGTCGCTCTTGAGCGCTTTTTGTTCGTCAAAGGACCGGTAGGCGGAATCGACGTAAAGAGCCACGCCCGTGGAAGAGGCGGTCGCGATCATATTTTCAAGATAGGGCAGAACCTCAGTGCGGATGAGCATCTGCTTAACGTCGCTGTATTGGATTGCCAGAGGAATTTCCGAAAGATGCGCCGGCACGTAATTTTCATTGAGAAAATAAACCTTGGAATATTTTTTCAGGAGTTCAGGGTCAAGCTGGCTCAATTTTTGCAAATTGGTGACGGCGCCGGAAATATTGCCGACTTGGTTTTGAAAATTGCCAAGCTGGCCCTGCAAACTGCCAACGTTTTGTTCGGCGGCGCTTATGGCGTTGCTTAAGGTGGAGTGAGCCTCATTGATATTTGTCTGAAGAGCAGCGGTTGAGGATGCCGTTTCTTTGGAAAGAGAAGCTAATTCGGAATAGATCGTGTTAATTTTTCCGTTCAGCCACCAGACGGATACGGCAAGCGCCAGGGCGATTACGGTTAAGGCAATCGTGACCGCGATAAATTGTTTCTCAATCGGCGGTGTCTTCATGACTGTCATTATACCGCACCTTGACGCCTCCATGCATTTTTCATTCCGAATCTTCAGGGTGGACCGGCATTTTAATGAGGGTGCCGTCCGGAATTTGACATCCGGGCGTTATTGGGGGAATATTGGCTAGGTTTGGACTTTAAATAACAAGCGTATGAACGATATACCGAAACCGGTTCTTGATGAAGTATTGCGGGAGGCCAGTTTAAGTCCGGAGGAAAGTTCCGGAGTAGAAGGAGCAAACGGGAAAAATGCAAAACGACCGTTTGCGCTCGTGTTTAACGGGCGCAGGGCCGTTCGCGCGGCGCCCGCATATCCGTCCGGCGAAAAAACCGAAGAATCGCCGGTCTGGCGGGATAAGAGCATCATCGGCAGATATCTGAAAGAAGTGGGCGAATTTTCCCTCATTACGCGGGAGCAGGAGGTTGAGTTGGCGGCGCGCATTAAATTTGGCGACGAAGCGGCACGGGAAAGACTGATAACCGCGAACCTTCGGCTGGTGATCTCAATCGCCAAGAAGTACGCGAGGCGAGGCCTTCCTTTGTCGGACATCATCGGTGAAGGCAACATCGGCCTCATGAAGGCGGTGGACAGGTTTGATCCGGCCAAGGGCGCCAAATTTTCCACTTACGGTTCGTGGTGGATTCACAGTGAAATTCGGCGCGCTTTGGCCAACCAGGTAATGACCGTAAGGTTGCCGGTCGGTGTTTTGGAAAAGGTTCGCCGTATCGGTAAAGTGCGGGCGCGCTTGGAAGGTGTTCTTGAACGGGAGCCCACCGATGACGATGTCGCTCGGGAAATCGGTGCTGAACCCGGTGATGTGGGCAGGCTCCGCACGGCCGCCTTGGACACGTTCTCGCTCCAGTATCCTTTGAATTGTCATAGCGAAGGCGTCTTGGCCGATGTTGTCAAGGATGAAAACGCGACAGGACCGGATGTCCTTGCGGGCAGAATATCGGATATGGAGCGTGTCAGAGGACTGATCGGTCGTTTATCAGGACGTGAATCCAGGGTGCTCCGGTTGCGTTTCGGTATTGACGATGGCAAGGAAAAAACCCTTGATGAAGTTGGCACGGAATTTGGAATTACCAGGGAGAGGGTTCGCCAGATTGAAACAGCCGCCCTGGCAAAGCTTCGCGCGTGGATGAACGGCAGAGCCTATCATCCGCCGGTAGGGAAAGAGTCAGCCCGAACTTAAGATTCGGGTTTTTTGTTGGGAAACGCGCCGTCCGCCGAGGCGGACGGCGCCCATAGATGTCTTTTCCAGGGTCTTTTTAAGGCCGACGATCAGCAACGGGAAATCTTTAAAACTTAACGTTGTTGATGGTGGTGGAAGCTATTTTGTCGGCGCGATGGATGTCGCCGATGGAGTTGGTGTTGTCCACGTTGATGGTAACGACATTGCCGTCGGCTTGGTTGATGTTGTCAAAGCCAAGAGTGAACTCTATGCGGTCTCCGGGCGCCAGGGATTGTTCGGTCGGCGATTGGAATATGAATGGCGGAAAAGTCGGCAAGACCGCGGCAAACGACCACTGCGGCGAGGTTTTGGTGCCAATGTTTTGCACTTCAAAACGCACGGCAATCCGGTCGGCGGCTTTGAAGGTTGAAGTGGCGGTGAATTGATTGGTCGTCTTGTCTACCACGCCGAGTCCTAAAATCCGCGCGGTCAAATCAACGCCATTTGATATGGCGGCAGGCGTGCCGGTGCCGTAGTAAGTCGTGGTGGTGCCGGCGGTTCCGTATTGGTACAAATGCTCCGTTTCCGGTCCGGCGGCGCGGACCGTGCTCGTGCCGACGGTCTTTGTTGAGGGAGGAACAGCCGCGCCGGAAGCGGTTGTCGTGCCAGTCTGAATTGAAGACTTCACGATTTCTACGTCAGCGCTTCCAATTACAGGATTGGCGCCCGGACTGCCGGCGGCTTTGTCGTAACGGATGGTAATGGTGGTGGTTGCGTCGGCGCTTCCGGAAAGTACCGGCATGAGGGAAAGGCTTGTTGTGGCAAGCGAGGTGATGTCAGCCGGCGTATCGCAGTAGAGCGGCATCGAAGCGGTATTCTCAACCAGGTGGAAGAACAGGCCGTTCGCACAGCTGTACGAAATACTGTAAGAGCCGGTGCCGCGTTTGCCGGCGTGATTGAAGGCGACGGTGAAATTGCCCCCGGCTGTTACGGGACTCGGCGCAGACACGTCAATATGTTCGCTCGGAACGAATAAAGAGGAGAATGATACGGCCGCGAATGATACGTTCTTCCAAAAAGCTGTTTCCTTAATGCGATTGAACGAAAGGGCGCTGGCCGCGACGAACAGGACGATGATACCGCCTATGACGAATAGGGCGGGATTTTTTGTCCATAAAGTTTGAACCCCGCCAGATTCGGCGGTTGTTTTGACATCGATTTTAGCGGTTTCTTTGCCGTTCATAAATAAAATGGTGTTTTCACTTGGCGAGATCGCGTCTGATTCCCTCCTAAAACCCACTCTGGCACAGGCGAATATTTTTGTCTATCTTGACAAAATATAAATTTAATTTATAGATTAACACAATCGCATATTGTGTTATATAGTGGCGGTATAGGGAAATATCCATGAATATCGTGGAAACACAGAAGAAAAAAGGCGCAGGAAAAGGCATACTGCTCACAGCATTCTTGTGGTTTGCCGTCTATGCCGGCTCGCTGGCGTTTTCCGTGTATCTTAACGAGGCTCCGCCGGAGATCAAAGAGCTCGGTGCCTATGCGATTGATGCCATTTTATCGCGCACTGGCAGCGGCGTGTCCGCTGATACCGTTGCTTTCACGGGAACTTCGACTGTGCCGGAATTGACAGTGCTTACGTCACCGTCTTTGCCGATTCGCGTAGCCATTCCGAAGATTGCCGTGAATGATCC
>JAGWZX010000118.1 GCA_018968805.1 Patescibacteria group bacterium
AGGATGTAATAAGATGTGTCAAGGGCGGTCTTTGACATAAAAACTTTCCGCCAAAACCGGCGGGCTTCAATATGAAAAAATTCCTGAAATCAATGATCGGGTGGTGCGATTCCACCCTCTGGCCTTGGCTCAAGGCAAAAAAATCAACGGCGGCGGCCGTCATTACCGCCATTGTCGGACTGGCAATTGTCATTCCGACCTTCCTATTCATCACCGTCCCGGTGATGAAATTCACCCACTGGCACCGCACTTGGATTGAGTGGATAGTTCTGCCAATCTTGGCTGGAGCGCTCACTGTCCTTTTGTGGGATACGGGCAAACTTCTTTTCCACCGCGGGAAACTGCTGACGGAAAAGACCGGCGGATGGTGTTATCGAATCGCCTGGCCGAAATTCAAATCGGCCGGAGGTTGGACATATCGGAAAACCGCGCCGAAAGCAAAGTGGCTCTGGGACCACAAAGCGGATAAGAAAGTCTGGATTCCGCTCGGGATGATAGGCGGAGTTATCTTGCTTGTGCTCGGGTACAGCTTCGCTATCCACATTCTGAAAAGTCTTTTCACCGGCACGATGCCCTGGTGGAAGTGGATACTGTTCACCGGGGTCGGACTGTCGGTTGCCATATTTGAAATTGGGGTATGGATACTGGTCTGGCAAAGGACTTGGGAGGGAAAGAAAGTCGGCAAGATTCACCTCTGGATACTCGTACCGGTTGGCTTACTCTTCGTGCTGTGGCTCGTTTGGAAATCACTCAAAGGCTACCTAACTGAGGGGTTTGATTGGTGGATGGCCACCGTCCCCTACCCAATACCGGTGGCAATTGTGGTCGTTTTAGTGATTGCGTTGCTTGCCATTCAAGCCCTAAAACCGAAAACGCCGGCGCCAGCCCATGCGGCGAGTGGCGGACACGGCGGGCACGAACACGCGGCGGGGCTCGGGGCGGGAGGGGCGCTTCTCATCATCTTCGCTCTGATGACAGCGGCCTCGGGGGTGACGACATGGTTGGGACTGGGCAAAAGTGAAACGCCCGCCGGAAACGCAAACAACAGGGCGGCGATAAACGAAGGTCCGTACATCCGAGTGACGGCGCAGACGGATGTCTGGACGCCGAAAATCGTCGGCGCCGGCCTGTATGCCCATTGGGCAATAGAAGGGCCAGGCCACATCCTCTACAAAACGGACAAAAATCCGACGGAGGTGGAGGACTGGTCGGGCCAGCAGGTTATTCAGACCGCGCCGGTGGGACCCTACACTGTCTTCTTTAAGGCAAAGGGTCCGAACCCGGTCAATGTGAGACTCTATCTGCGGTGAGCGGAAAAGGGTCAAGCACAAGCGAGGTTTTCCAACCTCGCTTTTTTATTGGTTT
>JAGWZX010000033.1 GCA_018968805.1 Patescibacteria group bacterium
GGAGCGTTCTTATGAGATTGTTTCCAAAGCGCGCAATGCCCTGATCTATCCGGCGTTCGTGTTGGTGGCGTTCATAGCCGTAATGGTCTTAATGATGACCGTGGTTATTCCGCACTTGAGTGATATTCTGCTCCAATCCGGCCAACAGCTGCCGATTTATACCCAGATTGTTATCGGCACCTCAAACTTTTTTGTCCACTATGGAATTTTTCTTCTGATTATCTTGGTCATCGGCGGTTTCTTTTTCTGGCGCTGGGGCAGGACTCCGAAGGGCGCTTATGCCATAGATAACGTCAAGCTAAAGGCTCCATTTTTCGGCAACCTTTACACTAAACTTTACATTTCGCGCATTGCCGACAACATGACCACGCTTCTGTCCGCCGCCATTCCCATCGTCAAGACCTTGGAAATCACTTCGGCCGTTGTCGGCAACAGCGTCTATAAAGCAATCCTTGAAGATGTCATATCCGATGTTAAAAGCGGTACGGCTGTTTCCGAATCCATGGGCAAACACGGGGAAATTCCGAGTATCATGGTGCAAATGATTAAAGTCGGCGAAGAGACGGGGGAACTGGGTACGATCTTGAAGACTTTGGCGCGTTTTTATGCCCGCGAGGTAAATTCGGCCGTGGACACGCTTATCGGCTTGATTGAACCCGCTTTGGTTATCGCGCTCGGCCTCGGTGTCGGTTTCCTTCTGGCTTCAATCCTTATTCCGATTTATAACTATACGGGCGGACAGTGATTGTTATCCACAGCCATTTTCCAGAATGCTTGCGGCGGCGTTATAATATATGCCGTGATATAACGCCCTTTAAGTGGCACACGGTCGAACAATTTTATTTATAAAATTATTAGCTAAATTATCAAAATAATGAAAAACTCTAAAGGTTTTACCCTCATTGAACTTTTGGTTGTCATCGCTATCATCGGTATTTTGGCTTCGGTGGTGTTGGCTTCTCTGTCTGGCGCGCGACAGAAAGCTTTGGATGCCGGTTTCAAATCGGAAGTAACAAGTCAGCAAGCGGCTTTAACTAGTTCATGCAGTACAATTGACCCACCAGTTCCCGGTGCCGCTGGTAAATATGCTCAGGCAGGTGTGGTCACCGCACATTCGTGTGGTACAACCGGAGCGGGTACATTTACAGTTACTTTTGCTCCCGTTGCTGGTTACGGCGGTAGTTGTACAGGTGGCACTGTAACCGACAGTTCCGTGACTTTTGCCGGGTGTTAATAAGGGCGTAGCAAGGCAATGCCTTGATAAAGCAGATCCGACATCAGTCGGGTCTGCTTTATGTAATCCTATCCCCACTCTCTAAATTGTTATCAAGGCAAGGCCTTGATATAATTTATCTATGTCGTCTAGAAACATAGAATTCGGGATAGGGGAATATTATCATGTTTTTAATCGCGGAACGGACAAACGGAAAATTTTCCTTGATAAAGGCGACCACGAACGTTTCGTTAAACTTCTCTACTCTGCCAACAGTGTCACCCCGGTTCATTTGAGTAACTATCAAGGCCTTGCCTTGATAGAAATTCCGAAAGGGGATCCGGTTGTTGATGTTGGGGCCTGGTGTTTGATGCCAAATCATTTTCACTTGCTTGTCAGAGAAAAACAAGAAGATGGCCTAAGCCAGTATATGCACAAATTACTTACCGGCTATTCCATGTATTTCAACACAAAATATCGCAGAAAGGGCGCTTTGTTCGAGGGTCCTTTTGGCGCTAAACATTTGGATACCGATGAATATCTCAAATATCAGTATGCCTATGTCCATCTCAATCCGATTGGCATTATTGATTCAAGTTGGAAAGAAAAGAAAATCAAAGATAAAGCCGCAGCGAAAAAATTTATTACTTCCTATGCTTACTCAAGTCTGCAGGACTACCTCGGATGCCAGAGAAATGAGCGGGCGATTATCAATTCAAAAACTTTTCCCGATTATTTTTCTTCATTCACTGATTTTTCAGATATGTTAAAAGAGTGGCTGGATTTTGAAAGTATTTATCCCGAAATATCAAGGCAAGGCCTTGATATAACTTGATATAAAAAATGTGACTTCGGTTATCGCCGGTGTATAATGGCGAAATAAATAAAATGAGGACACAAAAAGGATTTACGCTGATGGAACTTTTGGTAGTTATCGCTATTATCGGTATCTTGTCTTCAATCGTTCTTGCCAATCTGAACGGCTCGCGGCAGAGAGCCCGTGACGCCGCGCGGGTGGGAGACGTCAAAAGCGTGCAACTGGCTCTGGAACTTTATTTTGACAATGCAGGAAATTATCCATCTGGCACTATGTCTGGCAACCCCCCGGCCGGTCTCCAAAACGCGCTTGCTCCTACTTATATCGCAACCGTTCCGATTTTACCGCTTTCTTCCGACACGTATTCTTATTCATCATCGGGCAATACTTATCAATTAAGCGTGCCGCTTGAGGTAAGCGGTTCTTACACCGGAACGTGCGGTAACGCCAGCAACTACTGCGTAACCCCGAATCAGTGATAAGGTTAGGGGATAGAATGTCTGGCGGTTTTGGTATAATGCCCGAATGGAACTTTTGTTGGGCGTTTTCTTTTTCATACTCGGCGCGATAGTCGGCAGTTTTCTTAATGTTGTTATACTCCGTTATCATACCGGCAAAACTCTCCTCGGCAGATCTCATTGTTCCTCCTGCGGCAGGGTAATTGCCTGGCACGATCTCATTCCAATTCTGAGTTTTTTCCTCTTGCGCGGCCGCTGCCGTTTTTGCAAAAGCAAACTTTCGGTTCAGTATCCGCTCGTGGAAATGGCTACAGCGCTCCTGTTTTTGGGCGTTTTTCTGCGCTATTCCGCTTTGTTTTCGTCTCCGTATCCGCTACCCGCCGCCTACTATCTGATTTTTCTTATTGACCTGCTCTCATTCTGTCTTCTGGTTGTCATTACCGCCTACGATTTGAAGCACAAAATTATCCCCAATCTCATCGTTTATCTATTCGTTTCTATTTCTTTCATCCGCACCATTATGCTCACCCCGACTGCCAACCTGATACATTTTTCAGGCCTAGTTCACCTTCTCGACGGGCCGTTGGTCGCGTTGCCGCTATTCCTCTTGTGGCTTTTTTCGCGCGGCCGCTGGATCGGCCTTGGCGACGCCAAATTGTCTCTCGGTATCGGTTGGTTTCTCACGCTTTTGCCGGCGGTTTCGGCTGAAGTCATCGGTTTTTGGATCGGCGCGATCGTCGGCCTCCTCTTGATCGCCGTGTCAAAATTGGAGCATACGCCTCTTGCGAGGCGTTTGTTTTCGCGTTGGCGTTTATCGCCGGTAACTCTGAAAAGCGAAATGCCGCTCGCGCCGTTTCTAATCATCGGTCTCGCGCTTGTTTATTTTTTGGGATTTGATGTCACCGGTTTCGCTGTCATGTTCACCACGTGACAGTTTTAAGCTGTAGGCCTTAGGAAAACAAAAAACATGAAAAGAGAAAAAGAGAAAACCTGTCTTTCTCCGAAACCCGCAGCTTACGGCTTAAAGCTTAAAGCTACGCGCGGCTTCACTCTAATTGAGCTCATGGTTTCCATCGCCATTTTCGTCATTATTACGGCGGTTATCGTCATAAGCCAAAACCGTTTCGGCGGCAGTATCATGGTTACTAACTTGGCCTACGATGTGGCGCTTTCGGTGCGGCAGGCTCAAGTTTACGGCATGAGCGTGAAGCAGTCGCCCGTCGCTTGCACTGCCGGAGCCGTAACCTCAAAATTTCAATGTTCGTACGGAGTGCATTTCGGCCCGAGTGACCACTATATTTTATTTGCCGATTTGAACGGCACCGGTTATGACACCTCCAATGATAACGGCACGAATTGCACCGGTCCGGAATGTCTCGATGTTTATCAGATCACCAAAGGCAATTACATCAGTGATTTTTGCATTGATTATTCCTGTAAAAGCAATAGCGGCATCAACCATCTTGACATTGTTTTTCACCGGCCGAACCCCGAACCCGCGCTCAACGGCCAAAATTCCGGCGTGGCTTCCATTACGGTTACTTCACCGCAAGGTATCAGCAAAACCGTGCTTATTTCCTCCGCGGCGGGGGAGATATCGGTGCGGTGAAAGCTGATAGTGGGTCAGCTTATAGCTTATAGAAAAAAGATGAAAATCAAAAACCGACTAAAATTTAATACATTTTCTCAAAAGCTAAAAACTAAAAGCTATAAGCTAAAAGCCATTTCTGGTTTTACCCTCATTGAAATGATCGTCTCCATCGCCCTTTTCAGTTTCGTGATGCTTGGCGTGACGGCGGTTTTAATGAACATCATTGCCGCCGACCATAAGGCCGAAGGGCAGAAGGTCACAATTGACAATTTAAGCTTGACCATCGAAAGCATGGCGCGCAATTTGCGCACAGGATACAACTATGCCCCTGATCCGGCGGGCAGTTCATGTTTCTCAACGGGTACGACCTATATTGATTTTACTGATCAGGACGGCAAAAGCGCCGCTTATTATCGGTCGGACGCTAATGGCAATCCGTCCTCAGGAGGCCAATACATATACAAGTTAGATAACGGCATTGGCGCTATAATGACCGCGCCTGAAATTACCATCAACAATCTTTGTTTTTACATTGGCGGCGCTGGTTCCGGCCAACAGCCAAATGTTTTGGTGACGATAGACGGTTATACCAGCGCCAATACCGCGGCTGGGGCAAAACAAGCGACGAAGTCGGAGTTCAACATCGAGACTTTCGTGTCGCAAAGACAGCTGAATATCCATTAAGAAAGCTTAAGGTCGTAAGTCGCAAGTAAAATGAATAGTAAATACAAAAAGATAAATCCATCGTTGAGGCTTAAAGTCTGCAGCCTGAAACCCGCAGCTTTCCCGCATAAGCTTAAAACTAATGGCTCAAAGCTTAAAGCTTTTTCGCTGGTGGAAACACTTGTTGCCATCGCTATTATTTCCATTGCCGTGATCGCGCCCATGTCGCTGGCCCAGCACAGTTTGTTCGCTTCGTTGTACGCCCGAGATGAGGTTACGGCGTTTTATTTAGCCCAGGAAGCGATTGAATACGCGCGAAATGTTCGCGATGATAACGCCATAACCATTCCAAGTTTGGCCGGCACCGCAAATTGGCTCCAAGGCCTGGATAATTGTATCAACCAGACCTGCGGTATCGACCCTACGGCAAGCGGCAATGGCAATCAGGTGTTCAAGTGCAAACCCAATACGAATGACTGTCTGTTAACTTTCAATTCAGGAACGCCGTCAAATCCGGGAAGTGATTTATACGGAAGCGTAAATCGCAATAATGGAAGTAATAATGGCTGGGTGAACACCATTTTTACCAGAACACTTGAGATCACGCCGGTTGCCGTCGGCAATGATCCCAATGCCGAGGCTGACCTCACGGCGACGGTTTCTTGGCAGACCGGATCAATCACGCGGTCGATTTCCGTGAGTGGAAAACTTTTTGATTGGTACCGATAGAAATTTTAAACTGCAGATATAAGACATGAAAGGAAAAAAGCAAAATATTGTTTATGAAAAACTTACGGCTTACGGCTTAAGACCGAAAGCCTCTCGGGGTTTCGCCCTGCTTTTCGCCATTCTTGCGTCAAGCGTGCTTATTTCCATCGCGCTTGCCATTTTCAACTTGTCCTCGCGCGAGGTGGTGTTTTCAACCTTCGGCCGCGAATCGCAGGTCGCTTTTTACGCCGCCGACATCGGCGCCGAGTGTGCGCTTTATTGGGACGTTAACGGCAAAAGCCAAACCGGCAAGGATACGTTTGCCACCTCTACCGATTCCATCAATTACGCGCTCACCTCGCAGTCGGTAACTTGCGGCAGTGATACCAACGTGACAGTCAGCACTCCCGCTTCCGGCGCTCCTGTCAATGACGCCAACAACGCCACCAATCAATTTTCTCTGCAAAACGCCGCCTGCGCGACCGTCTCGGTGTCAAAAAGTTATGACGCTATTGCCGGAAAAATTAAAACCACGATAGAATCCTACGGCCACGACAGTTGCGGCAACCCTTTGGTGGAGCGCGGTTTGCGGATACAATACTAATATGGTTGTACCCGCGGACGTAAAAAAAAGGCTTGAAAAACTCAAGGAAACAATTGAGCGGCAGAGATACCTATATCATGTTTTGGACAAACCGGAGATGTCGGAAGCGGCTCTGGATTCTCTTAAGCGCGAACTAACGGAGATCGAGAGGAAATATCCGGAACTTTTGACGCCGGACTCACCGTCACAGCGCGTGGGCGGCGCGCCTCTGCCTGAGTTCAAGAAAGTGGCCCACAAAGTGCCGCAGTGGTCATTCAATGACGCGTTTACGCCCGAGGAAATGCGGGAATTTGAGGCACGAGTAAAACGTTTTCTGAAGCAAAGGTCAGACATTTTTCCCGATTTCGGGTCTCGCCTTGGCGGAATTGATTACGACTGCGAGCTCAAGATTGACGGGTTGAAGGTTGTTTTGGAATATCAAAAAGGTTATTTGGTACAAGCGGCCACTCGCGGCAACGGAGCGGCGGGCGAGGATGTTACGGAGAATGTAAAAACAATCCAATCAGTACCCTTGCGCTTGAATCGGCCGGTTGATTGCATCGTGGAGGGGGAGGTTTGGATGAGCGAAAACAATCTCAAAGAGCTCAACAAGGCGCGCCAAAAAGCCGGTGAGCCGTTTTTTGCCAATCCCCGGAACGCCGCCGCCGGCGGCATCCGCCAGCTTGACCCGAAAATCGCGGCCAGCCGCAAGCTTGATAATTTCATTTACGACCTGGACATCACGAGCGAAAAATTGCCGGAGACCCAAATCGAGGAGTTGCGTTACCTGGACGGGCTCGGCTTCAAAGT
>JAGWZX010000034.1 GCA_018968805.1 Patescibacteria group bacterium
TTATGATTATTCATGGAGTGCGGTTTGAGAGCAACGTCATCCAGGGCGCTGGCACCGGAAACTTTTTCGGCGGCGCGCATCCATACTGGTACTACTGGCCGCTTCGGCCGCTCGGACTCCGGCACGAAGGTTCGGTCTTTACGAGCAAGACCGCCCTGTTCCCGTCGTGGAAAGGCAATATGCCGCTCCGAAATGACGGCTGCACTCCAAGCGAACTCTTCCCGAAGTGCATTGTCATCAATCGAAAAACTCGAGCGGTCGTTAACTCTGTCGGTCTCTCGGGTTTCGGCCTGCCGTTCTATCTCAAGAGCGGCCGATGGCAGGCAAGAACCGTTCCTTTCTTTATCTCTCTTGCCCTTCAAGGGGCATCTCTGTTGCGCATGCTCGGAGAAACCCGGCAAATCGTTGGCCTGCTCCTGGATGAAAAGAAAAACTTCCGGACACTATTCGGGATTCAGCTCAATTGGTCATGTCCGAACATCGGACACGTCCGGATGAGCCGAGGCGATGAGTTGGGCCTGCTCATGGCCATCATCGGGATCTTCGCCGAACTGGACGTTCCGTTCATGTTGAAAGTCGGCTATGACTTTCCGCTTGAATGGATGCCAATTCTGGAGAACGTTGCCGCGTTTGACGGCTGGGTAGCCATCAACACACTCAAATGGGACACGCTTCCGGCGGCAGACCGCGTCAAATACTTCGGCTCGGAAACTTCCCCGCTGGAAGCACGGCTCGGTCCGGGCGTTAAAGGTGGAATTTCCGGAGCGCCGCTCCTGCCATACGCATTGGATTACATCGAGCGAATGCGCAAGGCCGGTGCGCGCAAGCCGATTATTGCGGGCGGCGGCGCACTCTCCGCAAGCGATGCGGTGCGGCTCATGGAAGCGGCGGGAGGCGATGGCAACGCTGTATCTGTGGCATCTGTTTCAATGCTCGCCCCCACGAAAATGCAGCGGACAATTCTGGAGTTGAACTCCCGCTACCCCGCCGGACACGGGGAGCGCATCGGCACGATTCGCCTTAATGTGGCGCATACATGAGTGTTCTTTGCCTCCGGAAGCAAGCGCGAGCTTGCTTTTTTCTTTTGCGGTAATAATATGAGCGGAGTTTGCGGAAAAACCTGAACGAAAGGATTGCGACATGAAGACGGAAACTGTTTTGACACGCGAAATTGACACATTGGCGAATGTTCATTGGCACGGCCGCGAGGTCGGAGAAGTGATGAAAGGTCTCATTCGGGAGGCGATCCGCGGCGGCGCGGACGTGCTCGGCCCCCAGCCGAACACCGAGAAGTCTCTTATCACAGCGACGCAGGTCTTGGAATACGTCGGTTCAGCCAAAGCGTATTGCCTGCCTAGCCCAGACACCCGGCTGACTTTCCTGCCGTTCGTGATGCTCACCGAGGAAACAACGCGGGAGGAGCTCGTTAACTGCAAGATAGCCGGGATCAGCGACGGCAAGATTTATCCTCGCCTTCGCACCACCAAGTCAGCAAACGGGGTGCGGCATTACGGCAGAATCTTGCCGGTGGTAAGGTGGTGTGGAGAGATCGGTATCAGAGTCCATAACCACTTTGAACACCCGAACATGATCCACGGAAACCGCGACGCCGAATACCTGTGTCTCGCGGTCGCCGAGATGTTCCTTGAAGAAACCGGCGCCGTTATCTTCTGGGAGCACGCTTCGGACGCCCGTTGTATTCCGGCTTGGAAATACTTCGCCGGGAAGTATCCGGGGCGCTTCTTCGTCACTGTTACCGCTCATCATCTGGCGTGGAACGAGGACCAGGCCTTCGGCAACGTGCGCCTGATATGCAAGCCGCCGCTTAAGACGGAGCGGGACAGGCTAGCTCTGGTGCAATTGGTGTGCGATGGCCATCCTTGGGTCATGGCCGGAGCGGACGACGCCGCTCACGACGTCAACGCCAAGCACGTGCATGACGGCAAATGCGCCTGCGGCGCGTTCACAACACCATTCCTGCACCAAATCTACGCCCACGCCCTAAGCAAACTTTTGGAAACGGCCGGGGGCACGCGTACCTACATAAACTTCACCAGCAGGAATGCACGGAAGATTCACGGCCTGCCACCCGCTTCAAGAGTAATTGCCTTGGTGAACAAGCCGTTCAGGATTCCGCCATCGTGCCAAATCGGCCCATGGACTGTTGAGTCCGCAGGAGCCGGCGAGACGATCGACTGGAGCATGGTTCCAGAAAAACCAGCCGCCTCATAAGAGCGCGGCATTTATTTTGCGCGGCCATTCGTCTCGCAGGCCCCGCCTCGGGGTATTATGGCCGCACAGGAACATAGAGTGTCCGGAAAGACACTCCCTAACTTTGAATTACAAAACTCCTCTTTCTCCTCATTTTCCGCCCACACCAAAACCCCGTCCTTCAATTAATTCAGGACGTTTCAGCAATGATTGGTTTTTCATCAAGCAATTTTCCTACGCGAGCACATACGCGAGGAGTGAGTACGAATAGTTTCCAAGGTAACCGTCGATCGATCGTGGAAGCGAAGTCTCCAGTCCGTAGAACATTTTTAGATTCCTGAAATTAAGCTCGATTTGCATTCGTGTGCCATACAGTCTAGTTTGGAATTCAGTAGCGATCCTTTTCATATTGGCTCTGGGTTTGGCGAAGAGTATCCGCTTGTTTTCAATGTAGAAGTCACGTTCCAAGTCTTTTGATATATACCCTGCGTCAGCCACGAATATTCCCGTCATATCGGCATTCATTTTCTTGAATGTCTGTCTGTCGTCGGAGTTGCCCGAGGAGAACCTGACGGCAAGGACGTTTCTGTTGAGATCGGCGGTCAAGCTCATTTTAAGCCCGTAATACCAGCCTTTTGGGCCGTGTGCCCAGGTTGCGAGTTCTTTCATGGTTTGGTGGTGCCTGCCGTTTTTAGGAAGACATACGGGAATATCGGTTGAGTCAGTATGCTTAACTGGATGAGAATGTTTTTGATTCCATCTGAGTATTACCTGAAAGATGACGAGCGCCCAGACTGCTAGCTTGTTCATATTCACGACCATGGTCTTGTAACTGCATTTGAGGTTGAATATCTGCCAGACTGATTTCTTGGTTTCGATACCCTGTGAGTGCTTGAAGAGCGAGAGCGCGATTGTTTCCTCTGGTTTGATTGTTAAAGGTCGACCTGTGCTTTTGGAGATTTTGAGATTTGATTGTTTGATGAAAAACTTTACCTTTGCGAGTGTGTTATCATATATCTTGATGACCGTTTTCATGATATTCGGCGCCTGGCGGCGCCTTTATCATTTTATATTAAAAAGAGGAGTTTTGTAATTCAAAGTCCCTAACAACAAAGTTTCCACGGTGCCGCCCGCAGAACAACTCCGCCATTGCAACCGAGGACAATCCCCGCCGCCTGGCGGCGGGGATGAATCCGGAGCGGGAAAAATGAGTCGGCGGAGCCGGCTCCTATAACGACAAAGTTCGTCCCGTTGCCTCGCCTGATACCTCGCCGAGTCTTCCAGGGAACGGTTTGCCGCGATGACGGGACGAGGCCGGACTTTATTTTTTATAATTTACTTCAGAAGGCACGATCAAATAACCCGCCAGAATATCCCTGAAATATTCCGTCTCTGGCACAAAATGCGCCTCCATAACATGGTCAATCGGATGTGATTCCGGCGTGTATTCATAGTGCGCCCGAATTTCCCCATCAATAAAAAGGCGGATGTGGTATTGATAAATACGATTGTGGACCTTGCGCATACTCAATATCTCGCCGGGATCTTTCCAGGAGATGAGCGCCCGCTCATAGCCGTTTTTTGTCAGTAACCGCGCCAGATCTTCTTTATTGTAATTTGTATTCAAATGCCCCAGAAGAAATTTCTGGCGGAAATCGTGGAAACCGAGGTACACCGCCGTCCTAATGACAGGCGGCCAGACTCGATAGGCCAGGCTCCAGAAGAATTTTATTTGCTCCACTTAAATTTTACTTATAATGGTAAAACAGGAACTCAACCGTGATAAACCGTACCGCCTCAGTACATGGCTGTTATTCTACACCGACAAGGCGAAGCGCTCAAGACCGATGTCAACATCGTAAAATCCCCGATGAGCGTCGTGGTACAAATAAATAATCGCGCTCGCCGCGTTTTTCAGCTCCGAGACGGAAAAATTGGCGCTATAACGCTTGGACTTCATAAAAACATAAGGTGAGAGGCCGGCTTCCAAAGCGCTTTTGGCGGAAGCGGCCGCAATCATGTTTTTAATTTGCCAGAAAAATACGCCGAGAAGCTCCTCAGCCGAGATACCGGCGCGGCTGGCCTTTTGATACAACACCCAAAGTCGGCCGCGGTCGCGTTCACCCAAAGCGTCGGCCAGGGCAAAAGTGTTGAACCGTTCCTTTTTCTCGACGAGTTTGAATTCTTGAACCTTACTGGCATATTTTTTGAATTGCTTCAACAGGTCGGCTTTTAATTCACCTTCCAAAAAAACAAAAACATTTTCGGATGTGCCGATTGATTCCGACTTGGCCGCAACCGCGGAAGCGGCCGCGGCATCGGAACAAACCCTGTCGGCAAAAACGATAAATTTCCTCTCAAAAAGGCCTTGACTGCCGGCAAGCTCTTCCAGTTTCGCCTCGCTCACACCACCCTCGCCTAAATTAACAACCACAGCATCCGGTTTTTTAACTTTCAATCCGTCCAAAATCTCCCGCGCTTTCGCCCGAGCCTTTTTCCAGTCATCGCCATAAATTACGTAGAGCACGGATTGCGAGTTATTAATAAATCAGAAAAGAATTTTTATAATATGTTTTCAGCAACGCGAAGCATATTGCCCCAATTCTCTCCAACCGAAACTTCGGCAACAATCGGTACACCGCGGGAAATTTTCGGGTCAACTTGGCTTTCCATTATTTTCTTGATTTCCGGCGCGACTTTTTTGACAAGCGATTTTTCCATTTCATAGACGAGTTCGTCGTGGACCTGGAGAATCAGACGGACTTTTTCCGACAGCTTGTTTTCCTTGAGCCACAGGTCGGCGTGAATCATCGCCAATTTTATGATATCCGCCTCCGTGCCTTGAATCGGCGCGTTGATGGCCATCCGCTCCGCCGCCGCCTTGATAAACGGCAAACGCGAGTTGATACCTTCAAAATAGCGACGGCGGCCGAACGCCGTTTCGGTGTAACCGCGCCGCGCCGTTTCTTTTTTCACCTTACCAAGATATTCGGCAAGGCCGGAAAAGGTTTTGAAATAATCGTCGTAAAATTTTTGGGCTTCGGCGCGGGGAACAGGCGCGCCGCCGGGCGCCGCGAGCGCTTTTTGGAGCGACACAACGCCCATACCATACATCACGCCGAAATTTATCACCTTCGCCCGGCGGCGCATCTCTTTATCCACTTTATCAATCGGCACATTGAAAACCGCCGCCGCAACCGCGGCGTGCACATCCCTTCCTTCCTTGAAAATCCTGATCAGTTCTTTATCGCCGGAAAGAAAAGCCGCGATCCTAAGTTCAATCTGTGAATAGTCAAACGAGACGAGAACGCTTCCCTCTTCTGCGACAACGGCGTTCCGAATCCTTCTCCCAAGCTCGCTATGGGTCGGCAGGTTCTGCAAATTCGGACTCTCCGACGACATCCGCCCCGTCGCCGCGCCGGAAGAAATGAACCGGGCGTGCAACCGGCCGTCAGAGCCAACCATCGGTATGACATTTTCAATGTACGTGCCGAGAAGCTTCGCGAGTTCGCGGTATTCTAAAATCATGGGAATGATCGGATGAGCGTCGGCAAGTTTTTGGAGTTCCGATTCCTTGGTGGAAAGCGCGCCGCCGCCGGTTTTTTTCTGATTCTTAGCTTTGAGACCGAGCCTAACAAAAAGAATCTGGCCCAATTGTTTGGGGGATGCGATGTTAAATTTTTCTCCGGCTGATTTCCAGATTTGTTCTTCCAGCTTTTTAAGGGCCGCGCCGTATTCCTTGCCAAGGGCCGCAAGGTAGGCTGTGTCAATTTTGACGCCGCGCTTATTCATACGGTCAATAACCGGCATAAGCGGTTTTTCAATTTCCTCATACACTCGCAGAAGGCCCTGCTTTTTAATTTCGCCGGAGAGATATGCGAGCGCGTCTTCAACTTTCTCTTTTTTTGTGTAAAGCCTGATGTCCTCCCATGTCGGATTGGTGAAATTAGAGTTGATGAGCCAAAGCATGATGCCGGCTTCCTGCGTCAATTCCGCGGCTGGCGTATAAAAGAGGGCGCCAGTCGCGCCGTTTGGAGCCGGCGCCGGCGCTTCGGCGGAAACGGCGGCCGGCGCAATTTTGCCGGAAACCGCCTGGCGCAAACGTTGGCTGACCGTGCGAAATTCCAAATTGGAAAAAAGCTCGTCGGCCGTTTTCAAATCAACCGTTTCAACCCAGTGCGCCGGAGGCAACTTAAAATCAATCGGTGCGTCCCGCCGAATGGTCGCCAGAATTTTACTGAACTCCGCCTCCTCTTTATTATTCTCAAGCAGTTCAATAACGCGCTCTTTAACGCCGGCCTCAAGTAATTTCTTTTTGTTTTTCTCAAGAATTTTATAAAGGTTTTCAATCGCGCCGAATTTTTGCACCAATTCCGTAGCGGTTTTTTCGCCTATGCCTTTGACGCCAATGATGTTGTCCGAGGGATCGCCGCGCAAGGCTTTGTAGTCCGGCAATAATTCCGGGCCGAAGCCGAACCGCTTAACGACCGCCTCCTCGTCGTAAAGAATGGTGTCTTGAATACCCTTGCGCAAGGTGTAAACCTGCACCTTTTTGTCGTCCACGAGCTGGAGGGTGTCCATATCGCCGGAGGCGATCAC
>JAGWZX010000035.1 GCA_018968805.1 Patescibacteria group bacterium
TTGCAATGCGAAATGCGTGGTCTGTCCGCACTTACAGGCTTCGCAAGAACTACCGTCGGGATTGATGGACATGGGACTTTTTTGCAGGATAATCGACCAAATAGACCCTTCTTGGGGTTGCCGGATAATCCCATATCTCAATAGTGAACCGATGCTGGATCCACTGATCATTTCACGTTTACGCTATATCAATGGTCGATTGGAAAATCCGGAAGTGGAACTGTCCACCAACATGTCTGCCTTAACATCCCAAAGACAAGCCGCGATGACTGGAATACGCATAAGGGATCTGCGTCTGAGTATTTTTGGATTTACGGAAAATACTCACAAACGCCTAATGCCCGGTTTACACTGGGCAACGGTGAAAGAGAACCTCGACCATCTTGTCATGAACCGCGCTCTTTGCAATTTCATCGATCAAATTGGTATTGTGATGATCGATCATCCGCTTGTGACCGCTGATGATCTGGAGCTTGCCCAGAAGTATTGCACGGATCATTCTCTTGTGTTCAACCACTGGGGCTTTCTCGATCGAGCAGGAAATGTTGAGCTGTATTCCAATGGGGTTCATCGTCCTGTAGTTGTTGGATGTGAGCAGAACAGACCTCTTGAACGGATGCACATAACTTTCACCGGGAAAGTTATCCTATGTTGCCAAGATTGGCGCTGGCGTAACGTTGTTGGCAATACTAAGCATCAGTCTCTTCTGGAAATCTGGAACAGTAATGTTTACCAGCACTACCGGGAAAGTATTTATGCAGGTAAGGGTAATCAGCCTGAAATCTGCACAAGGTGCAAACTGAGTGTTCTTTCCAGCTAAACAAGCGCCCTCGTAATGGGGGCGCTTTCTTATTATGCAATAATTGGTTATCATGGATAGCATGCAAAAGGGATTAATTGTGCACACGCTTATATCGAACGAACTAGGAGAAATTCTTATTATTCAAAGATCTAGACAAAACGATGTACTTCCTGAATATTGGGATATTCCGGGGGGCACACTGGAAGATGGTGAGGACCCTGCTGTGGGAGCAATACGAGAAACAAAAGAGGAAACAGGGCTTGATGTGTCGAACGTAAGATTATTTTTCCAAAAATCAAATGTGGACATATCAAAAAATAAGCAATTTGTAACGCTAATATTTCATACAAATAACTCAAAAAGTGGAGTTGTCTTAAACCCCGACGAACATGAGAAGTATGCGTGGATACAACCTTCCGAAATAAATCGTTACAAAATAGTAGAATATCTTTCTGATTGTATAAACGCCTACAGCGAACTTAAAACAAAACCAATAAACTGAGGTTTTTCTCCGGCCGTCTTGTCAGAATCAAAGCTGAATTCTTCTACAATTATACCCGTCGTCCCTGATAGAATCGAACGCCATCGGGCAATACCCATAAAACGTTCATCCCCATATATTTTCTGATCGTCAGAAAAAAAATCGGAAGGGACAGATATTATTACATAATCGCTTATCGAAAGATGTCGATTGACTATCGATATAATTTCGCTATCGGAAAAATGTTCCATAACTCCGTTACTGAATATGACATCAAAACGGTCGTGTACAGTTTTGAGCGTCATAATATCATCTACCCTAAACGAAGCGAGGCTTCCTTGTTGAACCGAGATAGACATAGCTAATTTGACCATATCAGGATCGGAATCGATTCCCAAAGTCTGATAACCGAGAATGCTAAATCCCGATTTTCCGCTACGAGTTACCGCCTTGTGCACCTGCGGTGGTAAATTCACCGGAAGCTGGTCACGAGGACACGGCGGAAGATACGCATATTACCACTGTGCCAAATGCAATGTAAAAAGCGTCAAAAAGCAGGTGTTTGAGGAAAAATTCATGGAATTATTGCAACAACTGGCTCCTAAAGCCGAGGAAGGATCTCTATTTAAAGCCAGTGTTACAGATTATTGGTCACAAAAAATACAGGAAATTAATACAGACGCATCGACTATCGATAAAAATATACAAAAACTGGAGGAAGAAAAGATCAATGTTATCGGTTTAGCTAAACAAGGTGCTTTTGATGCCGAGACCACAAAAGAAGAGCTAAATCGAATTAGGGAAAAGATAACATTACTCAAATTGGATCGGAATGAACTAAAAATCGAAAAGTTTGATATTGAGTACAGTCTTAATTTTTGTATTTACGGCATGACTAACGCACACAAGCTCTGGCATGCCTTTAATTTAAACCAAAAGATCAAGTTCCAAGCGATGATTTTTCCGGAGGGTGTTTTATACGATTATTCAACATTTGGAACCACCAAAGTATCAAGCATTTACGAGCTAAAAGAAGCTATTTCAGCTGAAAATTCCAATATGGTGCCCGGGGAGGGAATCGAACCCTCATGCCTTGCGGCCGGGGATTTTAAGTCCCCTACGTATACCAGTTCCGTCACCCGGGCTTCCGGAAGCCATGAGCTTATATTTTAAGCTAAAGCTTCGTGAGGCCACGGCGAGAATCGAACTCGCGCATAGGAGTTTTGCAGACTCCTGACTTACCACTTGTCTACGTGGCCGTTACTTTTTTGATAAAGCGTCAATCTTCTGGCGATTTTTCTCGCCTAAGTCTATATTGAAATCAATAAAAGGCAACTGGAACAATTTCGTTTCCTGACGCAAGTATTCTCGGAATTCGGAGCGTTTGCGTTTGGCGAAATTGACGGCGGCCGACTCTTCTTCGGTTGGAAATACCGTAAAGAGAATAACCGCCTTTGTTCCTTTGTCCGCCAGTCTGACGCGAGTTACGGTGATAAGACCTTTGCCTGCCGACTCTTTCTTCAAAAACTCACTCGCTTTGTGGCGGATCAATTCTTTGACCCGTTCTTCTTTTATGGCATTCATCGGGTTTGTGTTATTTTTGGACCAGCGTGAATATTTCCAGGTCGTCTCCCGGGGCCACCTCGATTTTGGCTTCCACGAGCGCGCCGAATTCCAAATCTTTGGTTACCTCGCGCGTTTTGACCTTATGTTGTTCCAGGTCGCGGATTCTGCCCGCACCCACTTCTGCGCCTCGCCGCACCAGTTTAAATTCATCACCGACGCGGATTTCACCATCGGTTACCTTGCCGCCAATAATTTGCCGGTCTTTAGTTGAACTGAAAAAGCGCTTGATATGGGCCCTGCCGCGCAGTTCCAAGGTTTCGACTTTCGGTGTCCGTTCCGAAAGAATTTCTTGGAGCCGTTCAATCAATTTGTATATGATGTCGAAAGTTTCAATAGTGACTTTGTCGCGATCGGCCAAAGTCTTGGCGACGTTGTCAATGTTAACGTTTAAACCAAAAACAAAGGCTTTGGTGCCGCTCGCGGCCGTCTTAATGTCGCTTTCGGAAATGTCACCTTCGCCGATTTTAATAATAGAGAAGAAGATTTTGTCAGTGACCAGTTTGCCGATTTCATACTGAAGCGCTTCAAGAGAGCCACGGGTGTCAGCTTTGACGATGATTGGTACCGCCACGCGGCTTTCATTGGGGTCGCGGCTTTCGGCCGCCGCGGCCGAAAGCCGCTGCGCGTTCTTTTTAATGTGTCCTTCCGCCTCTTTTTTGTTTTTGAACGAGATGAATGTTGCGCCGACTGCCGGCAAGTCGTTCCAGCCGGTAATGACCGCCGGCATACCCGGTCCGGCCGCCTCAATGCGTTTGCCGGCGAAGTTTTCCATGATACGCAGAACCGACAGGCACGAGCCGCATACAACCACCGCGCCTTTGCTAAGGGTGCCGTCTTTTACAATGAGTGTTGCTGAAATGCCACTTTCTTTTGAACGGGTTACTTCCAGGACTACACCGCTGGCCATTTTGGTCGCGTCGGCCGTGATACCTTCTATGTCGGCGGAAAGGAGGATCATATCAAGAAGCTCGTCAATGCCGGCGCCGGTTACCGCCGATACCGGTACGACCGGCACAGAACCGCCATAACCTTCAACGAAGATGGAGTGTTCGGCCAAACTTTGCTTGGTGCGGTCAATATCGGCGCTTGCTTTGTCAATTTTGGTTATGGCAACGATGTAGGGGACTTTGTGTTCCTGAATGAACTTGAGCGCTTGGACGGTTTGCGGCTTGACGCCGTCTTCGCCGGAGACCACCAAAATGGCAATGTCGGCCACTTGCGCGCCGCGATTGCGAATACCGGCGAAAGCTTCATGGCCGGGTGTGTCTATGAAAGTGATTGAACGCTCTTTACCGTCGGCGGAGCTGTGCGAGACCTCGTACGCGGTCACATGCTGGGTGATACCGCCGGCTTCTTTGGCGGCCACGGATGTTTTCCTTATATAGTCAAGAAGTGTCGTTTTGCCGTGGTCAATATGGCCCATGACGGCAACCACGGGCGGTCGGGAAATTCTCCCTGTTTCTTTTTGATCGGTTTGTTTTGTTTTGGCGGCTGTCATAATGATTTGTTGTCGCGGAAACGACGATATTGAAATACCACATTTTGCAAATCTGTTCAATCATGTCAGCCGCGCATGGATTCTTTCGCGCGTTGGAGCGAGTCTTTTTCTTCGTCTGTCAACTCGTATTCCGATTTGAAATTTTTGACCGGTTTGGCAAAGACACTCATGCGGTCGCGGGCGTAAAGGCTGGATAACACCAGGCCGTCGCCTTTCTCGGAAAGAAAACTGCTCGCGAAACTTTGACTGCCTCCCATACCTTCGCCGCGGAAAGGGTTGAAACGCACCATGCCGATTCCTTGCACGCTTCGATTTAACCGTTTTTCGGTGTCTTTGAGATAAGCCGCTGCTTCGGTCTGAAACTGTTTGAGGGCGCGCAGTTCGTGCTCCAAATCGACCAGGGTTTCCTCGATGTTTTTTGTCTTATTGCCGCGCAACAGTTTGCGCAATTTTCGCTCAAGCAGGAATACGGCGACGGCCAAAATCAGGCTGACTGCAACCGAAAAAAATAAGAGTTCTTTAACAAGCGGCGTCATACCGCTGGATTATATAGGAAAGGAGCGATTTTTGCGAGGACGCTAACGGCCGATATGTGGAGAATTCTGATTTAAAAATTTCTGCAAACCGTTTTCCAGTTCTTTGATGGCGTTTTCCGCGTCCTGGCGTTTGGTCCGATCGGAGATTTTTTCAGCGGCGGATTTGGCCGGGCTGATGAGTGCCATGGCGCCCATGCCGTCGCCTTTATCCATCCGGTCGCCGATCTGCGCTGCCAGTTCCAGAAAAGCAACGGCGTCAGGCGTTTCGCTCCCGAAATTTTCTGCCGGCGTTTTTGGCGGATCATTGTCCATGCGGATATTGTAGCAGATGTTGCCTTTTCTTAAAAAGAAACTATCATGTGCGTAACTTATGTCAAAAGGCGAAGCTGGTGACGGGATAAGGATGCGCCGCCGCGCCGCGCGGCGGCGCATTTATCTTGACTATGCTTCCACAACGCCGCTGGACTCTCGGGTCTTGGACGCGATGCGGCCGTATTTTTCCGATAAATTCGGCAATGCAAGTTCCATTCATGCCGAAGGGGCGGCGGCCGCGGCGGCCTTGCGCCGCGGCCGCGAAACCGTGGCGCGCATACTGCAAGCCCGCGCCGATGAAATTGTTTTTACATCCGGCGGCACCGAGTCAAACAATCTCGCGATTTTCGGCGCGGCGCGAGCGCGCGAGCCGGAAGGATTTCTTTTTTCTAAAATGCATTTCGTCACGACCGTGATTGAGCACAGCTCGGTTCTGGAGTGTTTCCGCGAGCTGGAACGCCGCGGATCCAAGGTTTCTTACGCGCCGGTCAAGAAAAATGGCATTGTTGATCCGAGCGTGATTAGGGAATTGGTTCGGCCGAACACGGTCTTGGTTTCGGTGGGTTTGGCAAACAACGAAATAGGCGTGATTCAGCCGGTGCGCGAGATCGCCAAGTTGCTCGGCAATCTTACGCCACGGCGCCGAAACGCGAAATCGCGCCCTCTTTTTCACACCGACGCGAGCCAGGCCGCGCTTTTCCTGGATTTGAACGCGGCGCGACTCGGCGTTGATCTTATGACTTTGGACGGCCACAAGATGTATGGGCCGAAAGGAGCGGGCGCGCTTTATGTCCGGCGGGGCGCGCCGCTCTCGCCGGTTCTTTTCGGCGGCGGGCAGGAAAGGGGATTGCGCTCCACCACGGAAAATATTCCGGGTGTTGTGGGTTTCGCCGAGGCTTTGCGTTTGGCCTCGGAGTCTCGGCGAGCCGAGAGCGTTCGGCTCGCCGCTCTGCGTGATTATTTTTTCGCGGAATTGTCAAAGCGCGTAAAAATGCCAGTCATCATTAACGGCGATTTGAAAGAACGTTTGCCGAATAACATTAATATTTCCATTCCCGGCCTGGATGCCGAATTTGCCGTGCTTAAGCTGGACGCGGCCGGCATCGCTTGTTCCGCCAAAAGTTCCTGTCTCGGATCGGAAGGATATTCCTACGTTGTGAGGGCGCTTGGCGGCGGCCGCATTCGCGCCGCGAGCGCTTTGCGCTTCACGCTCGGTTGCGCCACTGCTAAAAGCGATATCGATCGACTGTTATCGGCTTTTCGGAATGTGACAATGTAAATTTATAAAATCGTGCTTATCGCGGGATACTGGGTAATGGAGGTATTTGCGATTATCGGCGCAGATTTCGCCTGTCAGGCAACTTTATTGTAGCGGCCAGAATACCCCGGCCGCTTGGCGGGCGGGGATGAATGGCCGCCTAACGGACAGGAGCGAGCGGAGCTCGCTCCTGTCCGACAAAGTTTCCCTGATGCCGCCCGCGGAATAACCCCGCCGAGGGCGCTCCCGAGGGAACGGCTTGCCGCGGGAATGGGACGGGCGGC
>JAGWZX010000119.1 GCA_018968805.1 Patescibacteria group bacterium
ACCGAGTATGCCCCAGAGCATCTGCCTGGCGCCGTTGCTTCTGGCTTCGGCGTCATCCGCCGCTCCGACAAACGTCTGTACTCCCCAGACAAAAACAAGCGTGGCCACGGCAAACATCAAAAACACCAGCGGCTTTAAAATAAAAGCGCTGATGTTGTTGACGAGTGTGTTGACGGCTGGCATACACCTTTAAAGTATCCGTCTAGTTTGTCGGACGGGGAACCGGAACAGTGGAAACGGGTATCGTAACCGCCTTGTTCAAGTTAAACGTGCCGCTCAAGATGTTGACCAAACCCCAGACCGAAACCATCACGAAAATACCGATAATGCTCCAGATGATAAGTTGTTTGGCGTTCGCCCGCGCTTCTTCGTCGCCGGCCGAACTGATAAACTGGAAAAGGCCGTAGAGGAATACCAAAACAGCCAGCCCGACGATAAACGGGATGACCACATCAACAATGTTCTGCAGTATTTTGACCAAAGAGAAAGCGTCTGTCGCCGAGTTAGTCTGAGCAAGAGCCAGCAAAGGAGCAAACCCGACAAGGAGCGATGCTGATAATTTTTTCATTCTAAAAACTCTTTTAATGATAATTAATATGAAGACAAAAACGACCTTTTGATAAATAATAATAACCGCTAATAGTATAACCTGTATAACGGCGATGGCAAGCGGCCCGGAAAGCGACCTGTGGATAAGAGCGCTCGGATAGTTTTTGAAAAATGCGAGCTTCGGCCGTAAGGAAATCACAGTCGCCTCGCTTACGAAAAACTCATAAGTCGCTTCGCTCCTGAAGCCAACTTCGTTTTTCGGCTCGGCTCCTTGATTTCTAACGGCCTTTCGCAATGCATTTTTCAAAAACTATCCTCGCTTAGATGCCGATGTCCAGAAACATCGGTAAAAAGACCCCCTACTGAATGTCTCTTGGATTTTCTACGGCCGCGGGGCTCAACCCGTTCAGGAAACCGCTCCTCGCTTGGACGCCCCACCCGAATTTTGTCCGACAAAATTCGGGTGGGGTAAAAGAAAAAACTACTTCAAGGTCGGCAAATCGGGAATCTTGGGTATGGCCTGGTCGAGACTGAAACTGTGAACCAAAATGTTCACGAAGCCCCAGACGGAAAGCATAATGAAAATGCTGACGATGCCCCAGATGATGAACATCCGGCCTTCGGCGCGCTTTTCTTCATTGTCCCCCTGCCGGATGTAATTGACGATGCCGAAAATTACGATAAAGACGCCGATGCCGATAAGGAACGGAATGACGTAACTGCCGATAACATTGACCCGTGTTATAAGTTCAACCAGTGTTGTAGGTTGGGTTGCTAGCAC
>JAGWZX010000120.1 GCA_018968805.1 Patescibacteria group bacterium
CGCTTCGCCAATTCAGCCTCTTGACTTCTTTCTCTTTAAGGCGTATCTTTTAACCGTAACCCCCGCGGGGGCTTTTTAGTAAGAATAAGAAAATGACATGTCAAGACTCTCTGACTACATTAAAGAAACCAAGGCTGAAATGATTCATGTCACTTGGCCTACAAGAAAACAGGCCGTTGCTTTCACCATAATTGTCGTGGCCATTTCCTTGATAACGGCGGCTTACCTGGGCGCGTTTGATTATATTTTCCAAATTTTGCTTCAAAAATTCATTTTGTAATTTCTATGTCCAAACAAAAAATCCAAGAAGGCCGAAATTGGTATGCCATTCATACTTACGCTGGTTATGAAAACGCCGTGGCGCGCAATTTGAAGCAACGCATAGAATCACTCGGTATGGAAGACCGGATTTTCAACGTATTGGTGCCAACTGAAAAGAAAATTAAAGTAAAAGGCGGCAAGCGTGCGGAAGAAGAAGAGAAGATTTATCCGGGCTACGTTTTGGTTGATATGATTGTTACGGATGATTCATGGTATGCGGTGCGTAATACGCCGCGGGTTACCGGCTTCGTGGGAAGCGGTGTCTTTCCGGTCCCGCTTGATAAAAAGGAGGTGGACGAGCTATTTAATCGCATAAATTCATCGGTGGTCGAGCATAATATCGACCTTGACGTTGATGATCCTGTTATCATTGTTGACGGACCATTCAAGGATTTGGAGGGTAAGGTTGGCGAGGTGGATAGCGAACGGGGCAAGGTCAAGGTGCTCGTTTCAATGTTTGGCCGCGAGACACCGGTAGAACTGGACTTTTTACAAGTTAAGAAAATTTAATGGCAAAAAAACCAGTAAAGACGTTGAAGCTTACAATTGAAGGCGGTAAAGCAAATCCGGCACCGCCGATCGGTCCGGCTTTGGGCCAGGCCAAAGTCAACATAGGAGAATTTGTGACGCGTTTCAACGAAGGAACGAAAAATATGAAAGGCGACATGGTGCCGGTTGTGATTAACGTTTTTGAAGACCGAACATTTACGCTGGATTTCAAAACGCCGCCGGCGACCAATTTGATTTTGAAAGCGATCGGCAAGGAAAAGGGAAGCGGCAAGCCCAACACCTCCAAAATCGGCACGATTTCCAAAGCCAAAGTCCGCGAAATTGCCGAAAAGAAACTCAAAGACCTAAACGCCAATTCTGTCGAGGCGGCAATGAAAATCATTGAAGGCAGCGCGCGTTCTATGGGGGTGGAGGTCAAATAGCTCATAGCTTTTGGAAAAAGGATACGAAAACGGCTCGCCGCGGCGAGCCGT
>JAGWZX010000121.1 GCA_018968805.1 Patescibacteria group bacterium
AATAAAAGCGCCTAAAGAGAAATAATGATATGAAATTTTGTCAGCGGATTTCCATTCTTCTCGTTTTTTTATTGGGGCTGGCCTAGATAAGGTGTTTAGTCCGCCATTTTTTGAGAGCTTTTAACTGCTCATCAACCGACCCATAATTAAACCTGAATACGCACTCTTGCAAGAAGAAGTTGAATTGCTTGGCAGGGATGCCGTTGTAACGGCGGAGCGTTCGCTTTGCTTGGTTCCAGAAATTTTCAATGCCGTTGATATGATTGCGACCCTCTGCAAACAGTTCCGAATGATTGATTCTGTGGTGACGAAATTTTGTGACGTCGATGGCGTTGTAGGCTTTCCAGCAGTCGCTGTAGATCACTGAATCCGGCTTTATTTTACGGGCTATAATCGGCATGAGTGTCTTGCCGGAAGCATCAGGAATGATCTTGGCGTAAACCTTGCCGCCACGCTTGAGCAGTCCGAACACAGGCACCTTCCCTGCCGAGCCTCTTCCTCTTTTGCCTTTGCGGCGACCGCCGAAGTAGCTCTCATCGACTTCAATCTCGCCCTCAAACGGGGTTTGGTCTTCCACTTCCTGTGCGATCATCGCTCTGATTTTTTGATAGTACAGCGTTGCAGAATGGCGATTGATTCCCGCCAATTCCGCCGCCGTTCGGGCGGTCACGCCGCCGACAAACAGTTCAAGCAGCTTGTTTCGCTTGTAAATGCTTAATTTGTTTCGTCTTTTTATCATCCGCCAACCTACGGTAAGATACCTTATCTAGGCCAGCCCCTACAAAAAAATTCGCGGCATCGGCCTTGGCGGGGTGTGCGCTTTTGGCTGGAACCGCACAGGCAGAAACGCCTGTGGCTGCCACAACGGCGCCAGATACCACTGTTTTTCAATATCAGCAGGATGAGATACTGAAGGATGTGGCGATCTCTACCGGAATCGGCGCGACAATCGGCGCGATTTTTTATACTCCTGGCGCGGCGATTGGCGCGTATATTGGGTATAATCACAATGATTACGTCAAAACTTCCACGGTCATTACTTCGCCTGCAACTTTGAAGGACGCCGAAAGACAATGCCAGCAAATGGCACAGAAAAATATCGGTTTTGCCACTGGGGTCGGCGCAACAATCGGCTCGTTGGTTGCGTATGTTCCTGGCGCGGCGATTGGCGCGTATGCGGCATATAAGCTGGAAATTAATGATGTCAAGCAGGAGCAGAACCTTTGCCAGGCAGTTGCAAAAAGAACTTTTGCCAAGCCGGCGGCACCCACTCGGTAGGTGCGACGCATTAAAAACCGTAAA